>NZ_SJUS01000030.1:0-38852 GCF_004337085.1 Exiguobacterium sp. SH5S13
TTCCGACGTCGGGTGGAGCCTGTATTTGTAGCCATTCAGCATGTCTCCCCCTCCTCTCGGCCGATGATCGTGATGAACGCCTTCCTCATCCGATACCCGCGACGGGGGAAGGGAAATCTGACGGAATCACGAACTTATGTTCGTCATATCTGTCACAGGGGTGGCCAAGAAGTTTATGTACGGGCGATTCATCTCCCACCTACGCTGGGCTTCGCCCCAGACGCTTAGAGGTGGGAGAATTCTCGCTTAATTATGTTGAATGTGGGATTGTCCGCTTGTTGATCATCGTCTCGGCCGATACGATGACCCCTTCGGCCGTGAGGGCTCGGGCATTGTCCTTCATCGTCTGAAGCATCTTGAGCCGAGCGGATTCGCTCGGCTTGCGGTCCATCATCGCGAAACCGCCCTCTAAGAAATTGGCGTCCGTTCCCCAATTATGAGAAATGTGCAAAACGTCGAGGTAAGGGGTAATAAGATGATAGCGAGATAGCGGCAACGTCAAGTTCGAGTTGATCTGTGTGCGGGCACCGCGCTCCTTAGCGTAGCGTAGAAGCGGGACGACATAGTTTCGAACTGACTTCATCGACAGCATCGGCTCACCGCCCGTGATCGAGAAGGCGCGCAAGTGCTCGATCTCGTCGAGGCGTGAGATCAACAGTTCGAGCGGGACCTCGGGTTCTTCCGTTTGATCGAGCATATAGCCGACCGCACAATGCTCGCAGCGCATATTGCATAGTTTCGTCGTCGTCACTTCGACGTTCGAGAGAACGAGTCGACCGAACTCGGTTTGATCGAGATACGCTTCCCACGGATCGAACGTCGTCGAGATGTTTTGCATGTGGATTCCACCTTTTTATCAAGTTACACGAAATAGTATGCTATAATAACAACTCTTTGTCACTAAGCGAAGGAGCGATCATGAGATGGGTAAATCACGAACAGATACGGCAGGAAAAATGAACGTGTTAAAATCGAGAACGGAGTTACTGTGCTTATCAGTCAACACGTTAGACGAATTCACGACGCCAGAGGATTTGCATCGATTGTTAGCTGATATTGATTCCTTACGTGCGAAAGTCGTACGTTACGCCAAAGATTTAGAACAAGTATCTCGAAAGGATGAAACACATTGAAATTGATCGTAGGAGAACGTGCAAGCACGAAAGCAGAACGGTTAGGCATTAACGGGGAGGGCATCGCGATGATCAATCGGATGGTCATCTTTATCCCGAACCTGTTACCAGGGGAACGAGCCGATATCGAAATCACGCGCATCGAACGAAACTATGCCGAGGCGCGGGTCACGAAGCGACACAACGACTCGCCGGACCGGGTCAAACCGCCGTGTCCGATTTATGACGAATGTGGCGGTTGCCAGATTCAACATATGAGTTCACGTCTGCAAATGGACTATAAAGAAGACATCGTCCGCAACGCGTTCCGTCAGAAGACGAAGTTGAACGTCGATAAGTCCGATATCCGTCCGACGAAAGGGATGGAAAACCCTTGGTACTATCGTAATAAGTCCCAATTCCCGTTGTCAGTCCAACGCGGCGAGATCGTCTCAGGCCTCTACAAGCCGAACTCGAACGACCTCGTGCCGATCGAGCACTGCATGGTGCAACAACGTGATACGACGAACGTCAACAACGCCATCGTCCGTATTTTGAACGAGCTCGACATCCCGGTCTATGACGCGAGACGTGACGTCGGTTTTGCCCGGACGATCGTCGTCCGTTCAGGTTACAAGACGAACGACGTTCAAGTCGTTCTCGTCGTCGGGAGTGAGGACGTACCGAACTTGGATACGCTCAGCGACCGCATCATGGAATTGCCGAATGTCGTCTCGTTCCATATCAACATCAACTCGAACCGGTCGGGCGTCATCTTCGGTTACCGAACGGTCCACATCGCCGGTCAAGACAAGATGGACGAGCAGCTAGACGATGTGCATTACCACTTGTCGCCACGTGCTTTCTTCCAACTCAATCCGGCCCAAACCGAAGTCATGTATCGTGAAGTCGTCGAGGCGGCCGGTCTGACTGGTGAAGAACGCGTCATCGATGCGTACGCCGGTGTCGGTTCAATCGGACTTTGGCTCGCACCGCACGCGAAAGAGATTCGCGGGATGGAAGTCGTACCTGAAGCGGTTGAAGACGCAAATGCTCACATGCGTGAGAACGGCTACAATCATGCGACATACGTCGAGGGGCGCGCTGAACATTGGATTCCACGCTGGGTGAAAGACGGTTGGATTCCTGACGTGATCGTCGTCGACCCGCCGCGAACAGGTGTGGACCATCAGCTCCTAAACGCGATGATTTCTTCGAAAGCGAAACGGATCGTCTACGTGTCATGTAACCCGCAGACGCTCGTGCGCGACGCGGATCAACTCATGAAAGCCGATTATAAGATCAACTACGTCCAACCGTACGATATGTTCCCGCAAACGGCTCACGTCGAATCGATTGTCGTCTTCGAGAAAAAGAAGAAGAAAAAATATTGACGGGACCGTGAAAACGCTTGTCAAGAAAACGTTTTCACGTTATAGTTCAGATGTCAGACTTCTTTTTTAAATTCAAGAAGCGGAGGAACATTCAATGATTCCACATGAAAAAGTTCAAGAGCTCGTTCATAAGGCGATTGACGCGCGGTCGCGCGCATATACACCTTACTCGAAGTTCAACGTCGGTGCCGTCGTCATCGATGAGACGGGTAAGGAAATCTTAGGTTGTAACGTCGAGAACGCGTCGTACGGTTTGTCGATGTGTGCCGAGCGGACTGCCATCTTCAAGGCGGTATCGGAAGGCAGCAAGTCGATCGACACGGTCGTCGTCGTCGGAGACACGGAAGGCCCGATCTCGCCATGCGGCGCTTGTCGTCAAGTCATCGCCGAGTTTGCGAGTGACGACTTCACGTTGATCTTGGCCAACATGGCCGGTGAGACGAAAGTGATGACAAAAGAAGAGATGCTGCCATACGGCTTCTCGCCAAAAGACTTAACATGAAAATAAGGATGCGGACAACTTTGTCCGCATCCTTATTTGTTGCCGTCATATTTTTTCTCGCTGACCGAGTCGTCTTTTGAGTGGCGCTTTCGTTTCTCGTCTTTCACTTTTTGATTTAGCTCTTCGACCGGGATCGGGTCGACCGTCTCCATGCCTTCTTGGTCAAAGATGCTCTCTTTGTCCGTATCGACGGCGTCCGGATTATCGAACGGTCGTTTTGACGGTTGTTCCTGCTTCTTCATCTCCATCGCCTCCTTCTTTGAGTGTTATTCCACTTCCTGATTTTGTGTAAACGCTTTAGAAAAGTGTTTCAAGTTTCGGGAACAGTGGAATTATCTGTGCATAGTGACTAAGGAGGGGTATTGGATGGATAAGAAAGTATTGATGGGGATCGTGCTCGGTGTGGCTGGTGCTGCACTCGTCGCGCCGAAAGTCGCGGCGCTGTTGACGCAAGACCGCAAGGATAACATGTGGAGCAAGATGGACAAGATGGAGAGTGTCGATTCCGATAAAGACGAGGCGGAAGCAGGGCTGACACAACTCGATTCGAACAACCGGGCCGAGTGGCAAGCGAACGGGTTCCCGCAGACACACGCCGAACGCGATCGGCTCATGAACGAATCAGATGATGCCTATAAAGGCAAAGATATTTAAAAAGAGGCAGCCGCGGCTGCCTCTTTTATATGTCTTCATCGTCTGGCAAGAGCGGCAAAGCAAGCGACACGGTCGTGCCGCTGCCGACTTCGGACGTGAAATGCATCGAGCCGCCATGGCGTTCCATGATGTGCTTGGCGATGGCGAGCCCGAGTCCGGTACCGCCGTCTTCACGCGTCCGCGATTTGTTGACGCGGTAAAAACGTTTCGTCAATTGATCGAGATCTTCTTTCGGGATGCCCCGGCCTTCATCGCGAATCTCGGTGATGGCATAGTTCTCTTCCGCGAACGTCCTCACATGGATCGACTTGCCGGCATCCGTATAACGAAGGGCGTTATCAAGTAAGTTTCCGACGACTTGCTCGAGGCGATCGTGATCCCCGAGAATGATGAGGTCAAAGTCGAGATCCGCTTTGATGGTGACGCCTTTCGCGCGCGCGATCGGTTCAAACCGGTATAACACGTCTTCGAGCACTTGTGAGTACACGACCGGTTCTTTCGTCATCGGATACGAATCGCGTTCGAGCTGGGCGAGGTCGAGCAGGTCGTTGACGAGTCGTTGCAACCGCTCCGTCTCGTTCTCGATGATGTCGTAATACTGGGCTTGCGTCTTCTCGTCGAGCGTCGGGTCTTGCAGCATCTCGGTATACCCGCGAATGTAAGATAGCGGGGTCCGGAGCTCATGGCTGACGTTCGCCAAAAATTCTTTGCGCTGCTCCTCGACGAGTCCGAGCGACTCGGCCATCCGGTTGAGCGTCTCGGCCAAGTCACCGATCTCGTCATCGGAATCGATCGGGATGCGGTGCGTGAAGTCACCTTTGGCATACACTTGGGAAGCGCGCTTCATTTGGATGAGCGGTTGAATGATCGTGTCGATGATTTGCGTCCCGAAAATGAGCAAGTTGACAATCATCAAGATGAGCAAGAACGTGATCATCAGCCGGATCGGCTGGAACGGCTCACTGATTTTACTCAGCTCCATATAGAGGATGAGGGCATTATCGAGTTCGCCGTCACGGATGAGCGGGAACGCCGACATGAGAATGTCGACATCCTCGGTCGGGTGCTTGCGCGTGACCGAGATGGCGTACCCGTCTTGCAAACGAGCGAGATCTTGTTCGCGTAAAAACGTCTTCCCGGAGCCGAGACTATCTTCCCGTACGGACGAGAGGAACACTTTCGTTTCGGTCAGTTCGTTCGTGTACGTCATGCTGTCGGCGAACGCGTCGGAGAAGCCGTCCGCCTTATAGATGGTGACGAGTTTCTCTCCGCGGTTGATCAGCAGTTCTTCTTGCGTCTGAATGTAAAACTTGTCGTACAAGTAAAACGTCATGATGATGAACACGAACGCAGAGAAGAGGCTGGCCGTCCAGATGGTGATCCAAATCCGCTTCCGGATCGTGTATTGCTTCATACGTTCGCCTCGAACTTGTAGCCGATCCCCCAGACGGTCTGGATGTAGCCACCGGCTTCGCCGAGCTTGAGACGGAGCGTCTTAATGTGCGTGTCGACCGTCCGGAGATTGCCGTGGTATTCGGTACCCCAAATCTGGTCGAGGAGCTGTTCCCGAGAGAACACTTTGTCTTCGTTCGTGATGAACAAGTAGAGGAGATCGAACTCCTTGCGTGTCAAGTTGACAGTTTTGCCTTTCACGCTGACGGCGCGGCCTTCGATATCGATCGATAAGACACCGGCGTCGAACGTGGCTTCTTGCTCTTTTGAGAAGTTGTGCGTGCGCCGGAGTGTCGCTTCGATTCGGGCGAGCAGTTCGCGCGGGCTGAACGGTTTTGTGATGTAGTCGTCCGCGCCGATCTTCAATCCGTGAATCCGGTCGAGTTCTTCAGACCGGGCCGTCAGCATGATGATCGGGACGTTCGAAAACTCACGGATGCGCATGCAGGCGGTCAGACCGTCGAGCTCGGGCATCATGACGTCGAGCAAGACGAGGTGGAACGACTTTTCTTTTAACAAGTCGATCGCCTCAAGGCCGTTCGTGGCGGTGACCGTCTCATAGCCTTCTTTTGCTAAATTGGAAACGAGCAAATCTCGCATCTGCTCCTCATCGTCGGTTACTAAGATTCGAAATACTGGTTCTATCATCTGGCATTCTCCTTTACAAACCGGTTAACGAAGGATGTGATAATTCCCTCATACTTCTATCATACCTATCTCTTCGAATTAGAACAGAATTATTCATTCTCGTAAAGTTGTCCTCAACAAATCCACACAAAAACGCCACAAAAAAGCCAATTCTTTGTCAGAATTGGCTTATGCTTCGAGTTGGGCTTCGTACGAATGATCGAACTCAGGCGCATGAAGTGAATGCAAGTACAGCTGGAAGCTCGACTTCGACACTTCATACAAGACGTATTCGACGTCACCGCTATTAACTTCTGCTAACAAATCGGGCCGGATCTCATCGGCGCAAAACGCATAAGGAAGTTTTGCCGCCGCCGCGATCGAACGCTCATTTGCCTTACGAATCTTTAAAAATACACTCTCAATATCAAGGTCGAAGAACAGCTCTGAGAAGAACGTTTCTTTCGCGACTTGATTGTAACCTTTCCCATGGTACGGTTTGCCAAGCCACGTACCGAGGAAGCCGTAACCGGTTTCCACATCGAACAAGCTGATCGTCCCGATCGGGGTACCGAACTCGTTCGTAATTGTACGTGAGATGATGTTTCCTTGCTCTTCTAGCTCGATGATTTGCTTCGTGCTAAATAAAAACTCGTCAAAGTGGACCGTCTTTTGACGGACATATGGAAAGACATCTGGGTGTTGCATCAGTTCGAACAACTCCGCGCAGTCGGTAAGCTCACGAAATTTGAGCACCAAACATTCCTCCTCCTAGTTCAGACCGCTGAAGAATAGTTGTAACGAAAGCATACTTCTGGCTACGTTGTTCGAACTTGCCTTGGCTGCTCTCTTTTATGAGTTACAAGATTATTTTATAGACTTTTTTTGAAAAAGCAAGCAAATAAAATGTAACTTCACAAAAAAAATAAAAGAGCGCTTTCACGGCTGGGGTTACTCACATTTCATGATGGGTTTTCGAGCGATCCGTCGAGTAGACGATGCGGCCGTCGACGATGGTCATGATCGGCTTCGACATGTAGTCGAGCGGGAAGTGACTCCACAAGACGAGGTCGGCGTCTTTGCCGACTTCGAGTGACCCGACGCGGTCATCAACCCCGAGTGACTGGGCCGGATGAATCGTGATAGCGCGCAGGGCGACGTCGACTGGAAGGCCTTCACGGGCGGCAAGACCGGCGCATAGATTCAAATATTGGACCGGGGTATATGGATGGTCGGTCGTGATCGAGACGATCATATCGTGTTCATGCAAGATACGGTACGTCTCCCACGTTTTGTTTTGAAGTTCGATTTTAGATTTACGGGTGAACGTCGGTCCGACGGTGACATGTTTGACGCCGAGTTCACGTAACTTCTCCGCGACGAGGTGACCTTCCGTACAGTGCTCAATCCGGTAATCGAGATCGAACTCTTGAGCGAAACGGACGACCGAAAGAATGTCGTCGGCACGGTGGGCGTGGACACGGACCGGCATCTTCCGGTCGAGCGCGAGTTGGATCATCTGACTCCCGAACGTACCGATCGTCTTCGTCGAATCGACGGTCCGGAACGCCTCTCGC
Source organism: Exiguobacterium sp. SH5S13 (assembly GCF_004337085.1). Classification (NCBI taxonomy): domain Bacteria; kingdom Bacillati; phylum Bacillota; class Bacilli; order Caryophanales; genus Exiguobacterium; species Exiguobacterium sp. SH5S13. Next base: position 7,319 of record NZ_SJUS01000030.1, read on the forward strand.
AATAGTCCCATGATGCCCATGCGGGTCAACTCACCGGATTTCCCCATACTGTGGACGCGTTTCGGGTTTTCGCCGAGAGCAAGTTTCAAGCCGGCATACCGGCGTAACACCATATCCTCGATAAAGCGACCGTGCGTTTTAATGACGCTCGTCACTCCGCCGATGACGTTCATGCTACCCGGCATGACTTGGACCGCCGTGACACCGGCCATGAGCGCTTCACGGAAGCCTTCATCGAGCGGATAAACCCCGTCGATGGCCCGGGCGTGCGGTGTCATCGCTTCGACCGTCTCATTGGCGTCATTCCCGACGGAACCCGTCCCTTCGTCATACAGTCCGAGATGGGTGTGGGCATCGATGAAACCGGGGAACAGGAAGTTGCCTTCCGCCTCGATGACGGTCTCGCCGTGCGTTGGATCTAACAAGTCCGCCATTTCGACAATTTTTCCATCTTTTATGCGAATGTCCCCGTAAAAGTTTGGCGCGGTGATCGGGTAAATATGAGCGTTACGAATTAATAGATTACTCACGAGCTGTCTCCTTTCAAGTCAAATGCAGTAGTTGTTTTAGTGCGGGTTCTAACGTCTCATAGCGAAAACGGAAGCCGTGATTGAGCGCTTTTGTCGGAACGACTTTGGCACCTTCAAGTACGATCACGCTCTTTTCGCCGAGTGCGAGTTTGAGGATCGGGGCCGGAGCCGGGGCCCAGTGCGGCCGATGCATCACTTGTCCGAGCGTCTTTCCGAACTCGTCCATCGTCACTGGTGTCGGCGCCGTCCCGTTGACCGGTCCGTGTATCGAATCGGTCTCGATGATGTAGACGAATAAGCGGACGAGATCGTCTATGTGGATCCAAGGGACCCACTGTTTTCCGGAACCGAGCCGTCCGCCGGCACCGAGCGTGTAGGGCAGCTTCATGAGCGGGAACGCGCCGCCGTCGTTTGACAAGACGACACCAGTTCGCATCGTGGCGAGACGAATGTCCATATCGGCGACAGGCGCGATTTCTTTCTCCCACAAGACGCAGACGTTTCCTAAGAAGTTGGTCCGGTCCGGGAGCGGTGTCGATTCCGAGTAAGTGATCGACCGGTCTTCGCCGTAAATGCCGATCGCTGACCCGCTGATGACGACGTCCGGTTTCTGCTTCATGTTTTTGATGATGCGAACGACTTCTTTCGTCCCATCGATACGGCTTTGGAGGATGGCTTGTTTTTGTTTGTGCGTCCAGCGTCCGTCGTTAATGGAGGCGCCTGCCAAGTGGATAAAGGCGTCGACATCTTGGAGTTCGGTCTCGGGACGGCTGTCTGGCGTCAACCATTCGACGAACGAGATGCCTCCTTGACGTGGGCGCGGATGGCGCGTCAAGACGACGACTTGATGACCGGCCTCGGCTAGCGCCCGAACGAGCGGCCGACCGATCAATCCGGTACCACCGGTGATTGCAATTTTCATGTGAATCCCTCCATTATTCTTGAAGCGTTTTCAAATCGGGTATGATAACGGTAAATACAATAGCTAATTAAATAAATACCCTTTCTTTTAACTTATCAAAAATCCTTCTGAAAAGGGGAACGTGATATGTTAGAAGCAGGAAAAGGAGGGGGTTTCATGAAAATCAGCAAGTTTACGGCTCAAAAGAAAAATAAGGACCGCTTGAACGTCTTCATCGAGAAAGACGGGCAAGAAGAGTTCGCGTTCGCCATCGATTTAGACGTCTTCATTAAATATGGATTGACGAAAGGGATGGAACTTGAAGACGATTTTGTCCGTGACGTCCTTCAAGCCGAAGAAGAACAGAAAGCATACAAAGCAGCCGTCAATTATTTATCGTACCGAATGCGTGCCGTTTCAGAGGTCCGTGACTATCTCGTGAAGAAAGAGATAGATGAGGCGGCCATCAAGCGCGTGATTGACAGATTGATTGAACAACGCTACTTGAACGATGCCGAATTCGCCAAAGCCTACACCCAAACGAAGTTTAACACGAGTCCGAGCGGGCCGATCAAAATCAAGCGGGAACTGGTCCAGCTTCGAATCACACCTGAAATCATCGAAGAGGTCATCGCTGCGATCTCGCACGAAGACCAACTTGAGAAAGCCGGAAAGTTCGTAAATAGGAAACAACTGGAAACGAATCGCCGTTCCGCCACAGAAGTGCAACAAAGAATTCAACAAACCCTGGTGCAAAGAGGATTTACGTTTGATATCATTTCAGAGGCGATCCTTACGTTTTGGGAAAACGAGGATGAGGACGTCGAGCTTTCGGCTTGCTTGAAGCAGGCTGAAAAACTGAGTCGGAAGTACAACGGGTATGCCCCATATGAGCGGAAACAGCGCGTGAAGATGCAGCTTCGGAGCAAAGGATTTCCGTATGAGGTGATTGACCGGACTTTAGAACGACTCGCTGAACAAGAGACATAACGGGAAATTCATTTACGGCAGGGGAAAAAAATCTGAAAAGGTGGGTCTACATTGACGATTTTTGAATGGATTACAGCACTTGTGCCAATTTTGGCTGTGCTTGTATTATTGGTTATTATGCGTTTACCAGCATCGGTTGCGATGCCACTCTCGCTCCTATTGACAGCGCTACTTGCGTTCTTCGTCTGGGAACTTGATGCAACCCGCATTACAGCGGCGGTGTTACAAGGAATCGTCATCGCGATCACGGCAGCATGGATCGTGTATGGCGCGATCGGGATGATGAATACGATGAAAGAGGGCGGCGGTATGAACGCCATCCGTTCCGGTTTTGTCACCATCACACCGGATCCGCGGATTCAAGTCCTCATCGTCGGCTGGTTGTTCGTTTCGTTCATTGAAGGTGCTTCAGGCTTTGGGACACCGGCGACGGTGGCGGCCCCGCTATTGATCGCACTAGGTTTCCCGCCAATCGCGGCTGTTGTAATCGCCTTGTCGGCCGACGTATCGGCCGTCACGTTCGGTGCAGTCGGGACACCGGCTTTGATCGGGATTGGTAACGGACTCTCGCTCGATGTGAGCAAGCCGGAATCAATCGAATTTTTGACAAGTGTCGTCTTACAGACGGTATTGATCGATATGCTCGTTGGTCTTTTTATCCCGTTCATTTTGATTTTGATGCTGACTCGATTCTTTAGTAAAGCGAAGTCGGTCAAACCTGCATTCGAAGTACTGCCGATTGCCCTCGTGGCGGCGCTCGTCTACAGCGTTCCGGCTTATATTTGGACGCTCATCCTCGGATTTGAATTTGGGGGCATGCTCGGTGGCTTGACTGGTCTTGTGATTCTCGTCGCGATGGCACGAAAAGGTATTCTCATGCCAAAACGGATTTGGACGTTTGACGGTTACGCCGACGAGCTCGACCAACCGGTTGAACAGCCGACAGTTGGGAAAGGGAAACGTGAACTTCCGCAGTGGAAAGCATGGGCACCTTACTTGATTTTGACGATCTTCCTCATCTTGACACGGACGGTCCCGTTCTTGAACGAGTTGACGCGCAGTGTCCGGATTGACCTCCCGAACATTTTAGGGGTAGAAGGAATCTCGACGTCGTGGGAGCCGTTCTATTCACCAGGGTTCATGTTCATCTTGACGATGATTGCGACGTTCTTCTTGCACAATATGAGTTGGTCGCAAGTGACGTCGGTCTTTAAAGCGACGACACTCGGCATCGGCGGAACGTTAATCACGCTTGCGGCGTCAGTTCCAATGGTTCGAATCTTTATCCATTCAGAGAATGGCGGAGCTGGACTCGCATCGATGCCAGTCGAACTCGCGACGGCTGCAGCGGACACGTTTGGTGGTGTTTGGCCGCTTGTCGCACCGTGGATCGGGGCGCTCGGAGCGTTCGTATCGGGATCGGCCACGTTCTCGAACATGATGTTCTCGAGCTTGACGACGAATGTCGCCGATTCGGTCGGGATGAGTGAGACGCTCGCCTTGTCGATGCAGATGGCCGGCGCGAACGCTGGTAACATGATCTGTGTGCTGAACGTCGTCGCGGTCGCTTCGGTAGCGGGTCTGCTCGGTAAAGAAGGAACGATCATTCGCTACACGCTCATGCCGATGATCTATTACGTGACGGCAACAGGGATCGTCGGGATGATTCTCGCGACGTTCTTCTTAAACTGAAACAAGTTACAATATTTTTACAAAAAAATATTGACAATTTTCTGAACAGTCTGCTAAGGTTTTAGTAGATTTTCAAACTATGAAGAGAGAGGAGCCAACATGATGAAGTACATCACTACACTACAACGCACACACACAACATCATATGGCTACTCGTATTTGACTGCGTAAAATGGCAGCTGGATAGGGGTAGTGTCTTTTCCCTGACCATGCAAATGACTGAAGACTTTCAAGCGTACTTCATCCGATTGGTTGCACAATCAGGTGGAGTGCGCTTTTTTGCGTGCTCGGAAAGGACGGAAGGGGGAATCAGTCGTGAAACTGATTAAACAATTGGATTGGTTTATTAAGAGGCAGAAACGGACGTATGTCATTGCGATCATTTTGCTCATCATTACCGGGGTCATCGATATGCTCCCGCCATGGATTATCGGGCAAGCGATCGATGCGATCCGCGAAGGAAGTTTGACGACGGAACGGCTCATCACAATCGTCGGCTCACTGCTAGGCATCATGGTGTTATCGTACGTTTTATCGTACTTGTGGATCGCGCGTCTATTCGGGACGGCGTTCCTGCTCGAGAAAAAACTGCGGGCCCGATTCTTCGGGTATTTGCTCAAACAGACGCCACGGTTTTATCAACAGCACCGCACCGGGGACTTGATGGCGCTCGCGACAAATGATTTGAAAGCGGTTGAACGGACGGCCGGCTTTGGTGTCATGACGCTCGTCGATTCGTTCAACATGACGCTGATCGCATTGACGATCATGGGGGTGTTCATCGATTGGAAATTGACGCTCGCGGCACTGTTGCCGATGCCGTTACTCGCCTGGTCGATGAATAAGCTCGGCCGTCAAATTCACGCCCGCTTCACGGCGGCCCAAGATTCGTTCGGCGTTATGAACGACCAAGTCGTCGAATCGATTTCAGGACTTCGCGTCATCCGTTCGTTCGTGCAAGAAGAGGCAGATACGAAGAAGTTCGATACGATCACCGACGACGTCATGGCGAAAAACATGCACGTCGCTAAAATTGACGTCTTATTCGAACCGGTCATCAAACTGCTCGTCGGTTTGAGTTACTTGATCGGCTTGTCGTTCGGGACGTACCTCGTCTTTACGAATGACATCACGCTCGGTCAACTCGTCTCGTTCAACATTTATCTCGGGATGCTCATCTGGCCGATGTACGCGTTCGGTGAGTTGATCAACGTCGTCCAACGCGGGACGGCGAGCTTAGAGCGGATCGAAGCGACGATGAACGAAGCGCCGGACGTCGTCTCGAACGGTACGGTGCAAGTCGACGTGCCAGAGAAGATCACCTTCAAATCGTTATCGTTCCGCTATCCGGGTGCGAGCCGCCCGTCGCTCGAAGACATCGTGCTCCACGTATCACGCGGAGAAACGATCGGAATCGTCGGACCGACCGGGGCCGGCAAAACGACGCTCCTGCGTCAGCTGATCCGCGAATATCCGATCGACGACTCGTTGCTCGTCAACGGGATCCCGGTTCACCAAATTAAACTCGACACGGTACGAGGTTGGAGCGGTTACGTGTCACAAGAACATCTATTGTTCTCGAAGACGGTCCGCGACAACATCTTGTTCGGGGCCGATGACGCGACCGAAGCCGACCTCGAGACGGCGATTCGGCTTGCGGCGTTTGATACCGATATCGAGCATTTAGAGAACGGGCTCGATACGGTCGTCGGCGAGCAAGGGGTCATGCTGTCAGGCGGACAGAAACAACGTCTGTCGATTGCGCGTGCGCTCTTGAAAGACCCAGAGATTTTATTGCTCGACGATTCGCTCTCGGCGGTCGATGCGAAAACGGAAGCCCGAATCATCGATTCGGTCCGGACGAGCCGTGCCGAACAGACGACGTTCATCGTCGCGCACCGCTTGTCTGCCGTTTCCCACGCTGATCAAATCCTTGTCTTGCAAGACGGTCGCGTCACGGAACGCGGCACACATGACCAACTGATGAAACAGCACGGTTGGTATTTCGAACAGTTCAATCGACAAGGAGAGACGGAGTAATCCGTACGAAAGGGGGAATCTCTTATGATCGATCAACACGAATTAGATCCGGTCCGTAGGAAAAAGACGATTCGCTCACTCGTTGGCTATGCCAAACAAGTGAAGCGCTCGATTTTCCTCGGGTTGATCCTACTCTTTTTAGCGGTCGGCGCAGAACTTGCGGGACCGTATATCGCAAAAATCATCATCGATGACCATATCGTCGCCATCGAGCGCGACTGGGTTCAAGTCGAGGCCGGGGGCAGTGTCTCGTTTGACGGCAATAACTATGAGAAAGAGACGCGGTTGGACGGGCAAGACGTCGTCCGTCCCGTCTCGATCGTTCAGACGACCGAAGGCTACTATCTCGTACCGGACGCCGTCATGAGCGGTGGGGTCAGAGAAGTCGATAACGGCGCCTTGACCATCACGCGGAGTGAGGAGACAGCGACGTACGACAACATCGTGCCGTTGTCTTCGACCGACGTCTTCCAGTTTTATGAGACGGATCTTCGGGCCGTTTTCGTCTTATCTGCCATCTACGTCGTCCTGTTGTTCATCGCGGCAGGTCTCAACTGGGGGCAACAGATGCTCTTACAACGTTCGGCGCATACAATCGTTAAGACGATGCGCCTTGACGTCATGAGGCATTTGCAGACGATTCCAGTCCGTTACTTTGACCAGACGCCGATCGGGAAAATCGTCAGCCGGGTCACGAACGATACGGAGACGATTCGTGATTTGTATTTGGGCGTTCTCGCCCGCGTCTTCCAAAGCGTCGTCATGATGATCGGTGTTTTGATCGCCATGTTCTTCCTAGACGTCCGCCTCGGACTCGTCTCGCTCATCATCATCCCGGTCGTCATCGTCTGGGTGAAGTTGTTCCAGCGTCTCTCGACCCGGAACAACTTTAAAGTCCGGGCGCTCGTCGCCGATATGAACGCACAATTGAACGAGAGCATCCAAACGATGCCAATCATTCAATCGTATGTGCGGGAAGATCTCGTCTATGATGAGTTCGACGTCAAGAACAGCGACAACTTCCAGACACGCCGGAAACTGTTGAAGCTCGACGCTCTTATGTCGCACAACTTGGTCAACTTCTTCCGCAACATGGCACTCGCGCTCCTCATTTGGGTCGTCGGTGCGCAAACGCTCGGAACGGGCAGTGTGCTCACGCTCGGGATACTTTACGCCTACATCGATTATGTGTCCCGTATTTTTGAGCCGGTGACGCAAATTATGAACCAGTTGTCACCGCTCCAGCAAGCGCTCGTTTCGGCGGACCGAATGTTCCAACTGCTCGATGAGACAGGCGAAAACGTATCGTCTGAGCGCATTCCGCGCTTTAAAGGCGAAGTCGTGTTCGACGACGTGTCGTTCAGCTATGAGGCTGGGAAACCAGTGTTGAAACACATCGACATTCAAGCGGCACCTGGTGAGACGATCGCGCTCGTCGGTCATACCGGTAGCGGCAAGAGTTCGATCATGAACTTGCTCATGCGCTTTTACGACCCGTCGTCAGGAAAACTTTGCATCGATGGGATGGACGTGACGAAACTTCCGACGCAAGCCGTTCGGGACCATCTCGGTATCGTGCTGCAAGACCCGTTCTTGTTCACGGGCTCGATTCGGACGAACGTGACGCTCGGTGACGAGACCATTCCCGATGAACGGATTTGGCAAGCGTTGACGGCGGTCGGTGCCGATCGGTTCGTCAAGCAGCTGCCGCAAGGACTCGACGAGCCTGTCATCGAGCGCGGCGCTTCACTCTCGAGCGGAGAGCGGCAATTGATTAGTTTCGCCCGGGCGCTCGTGTTTGACCCGGCCATCCTCGTCCTTGACGAGGCGACGGCTAGTGTCGACTCAGAGACAGAGGCGCTCATCCAAGACGCGCTGAAGACGCTCACGTACGGACGCACAACGTTCGTCATCGCGCACCGATTGTCGACGATTCGTGAGGCCAATCAAATCCTCGTCCTCGACCACGGTCAAATCATCGAGCGCGGGAATCATCAGTCACTCATCGCTGACGGTGGTGTTTACGCCCGGATGCATGAGTTGCAAAGTAAACAGCAAGTGATCAGCTGAGAAAGGAAACGTTATGGAGATCATCGGCAAATATAATCAAGCTAAAGTGTTCAATGAACGGATTGATGATATGACGCGCGCACAGATTCAAACGCTCGTCGACCAACCGTTCACGGAAGGGGCAGCGATTCGAATCATGCCCGACATGCATGCCGGCAAAGGTTCGGTCGTCGGGACGACGATGACGATTCACGACAAAATCGTACCGAACCTCGTCGGTGTCGATCTCGGGTGTGGCATGCTTTGCACCGAGATCAATGTGAAGCGGATCGATTTTCAAAAACTTGACGATGTGATTCGTCAATTCGTTCCGAGTGGGATGAACATCCGGGAGTCGGCGCATTCGTACGCGTCAAAGGTTCCACTAGAAGACGTTCGCGCCCCGTATAAGCTAGACCGGGCGTTACGCTCGGTCGGGACACTTGGCTCGGGCAATCATTTCATCGAGGTGAACCGTGATGATCATGGACGGACGTTTCTCGTCATCCATTCGGGTTCACGCCACCTCGGTGTCCAAATTGCTGAACACTATCAGCAGCGAGCGATCCGTCATATGATGGATACGACAGAAGTACAGAATGAGATCGAGCGTTTGAAAGAAACTGGACGCGAAGGTGAGATTCAAGCTTATCTCGAGTACGCGAAGACGGCAAAACAAGGATTGCGAGATCTCGCCTATGTCGAAGGGACAGATATGGACGACTACATGCATGACGTTCGGATTGCTCAACAATACGCGGCAAGTAACCGACTGGCGATGACCGATGTCATCGTCGAAGCGATGAACTGGAACGTCGTCGATCAGTTCGATACGGTGCATAACTATATCGATCACGACGACATGATCCTCAGAAAAGGGGCGATTTCCGCAAAAGCCGGAGAGCGCGTCATCATCCCGATGAACATGCGTGACGGGTCGCTCATCTGTACCGGAAAAGGCAACCCGGACTGGAACTTCTCAGGTCCGCATGGCGCCGGGCGCATCATGTCGCGCTCAGCGGCACGAAAACGCGTCGACTTTAACGAATTCAAAAAGTCGATGGAAGGCGTCTGGTCGAGTTCGGTTCGGAAGTCGACAATCGATGAATCGCCGTTCGTCTATAAATCGATGAAAGAGATTGTGCGCTATATTGAACCGGCCGTCACGATTGATCAACTGATTAAACCGCTTTATAACTTCAAGGCGAACTGAACATTATTCAGTTTCGCCTTTTTCTTTTACTCGAAAAATCTGATACGCTACAAGTGAGGTGAACGAAATGGAAAAACGGTTGAGTGCGTTATCAAAGTATGAGCTCGAGCAAGAAATTCGTGACTTGCATGAGCGGAAACGAAAAGCCGAACAGATGGGTATGGTGAGTGAGATTGAGGTCGTGCTTCGCCGCATCGCCATCGCGGAGAGTTATTTGATTGATCCGGCATCGTTCAAGCCAGGTACGACGTATATCGTCAACTACAATAATCGTCCGTTCCGATTAAAGTTTGTCAACGGCGTCATGGGTTGGGGAACGTTTGAAGGAGAAGTGATGGAACATGCGATCCCGCTCTCTGAGTTATCGGAGGTGCGCGTATGAACCGATCAGACCAATACAAGCGGTTGGCAGAAATCTTAAGAGATAAGAACGACTTGTTGAATGAAGACGAGGCGTTAACGTGGGTCGAGGTGTTGTGGGAAGATTTTGAGGCGACGCTCGCCCGCGCTGGTGAACCGTACCCAGGGGAAGCGAAGTCATTCCAATACGTCGTTCAACAAATCGATGCGTACGGGGCGCAATTGCACTTATTTCAAACGAAAAACGAAAAATTCAAACACCTGATTTCAAAACGAGATCTCCACTAAAAAATCACGCGATCCTCGCGTGATTTTTTGCTTGCAAACGTGGTACAGTTGGTTATAATAAGGTCGCTATTTGTTTGCTTTAGAGTTGAGTATTTATAAACTTTCTTTAGTGAGTATCATGTATCACTAAACTTTCCTTAGAAAGGGAAGGAGGAACACAGTTTGGAAGTCGGTCAAAACATTAAACGACTCCGCGTCAAAAAAGGGTTGACCCAAGAAGAGTTGGCGGAACGTACCGATTTGAGTAAAGGCTACATTTCTCAAATCGAGCGTGATTTGAGTTCCCCTTCGCTAGAAACGCTGTTCGACTTATTAGAAGTGCTTGGATGCTCGCCAAAAGAGTTCTTTGATGAGGAGATCAATCAAAAAGTCGTCTATACGGAAGGCGACCGCACGGTATATGTCGACGAGAATCGGCTATACCGGACGGAGTGGCTCATCCCGGAATCCAATGAGAAAGAGATGGAACCGATTTTGCTCACGTTCTCAAAACAAGGGGAGTTCAAACGGTACGAGCCGTCGCGCGCGGAAACGTTCGTTTACGTACTGTCTGGCCGCGTCGCCCTCAAACTCGGGAACCATACGTATTTCGCCAAATCGGGCGAGACGTTGTACTATGTCGCCTCAGACGCGCATCAGCTCGTCAACGATTTTGATGGCGCAAGCGAGTGTCTCGTCGTCGCCACACATTCGTATTTATAACAAGGGAGGAAACCAAATGAACCCAGAAACGATCATTCGTTTTGACAACGTGTCGAAGCGGTACGACGATACTGTCGTCTTAGAGAATATTAACTTTGAAATCGAGCGTGGAAAATTCTACACGCTGCTCGGTCCTTCGGGATGCGGAAAGACAACGATTCTGCGGATCATCGCCGGATTCACCGATGCGACAGAAGGTGATATCGAGTTCAACGGGAAGCGAATCAACGACGTGCCGGCAAACAAACGTCAAGTCAACACGGTCTTTCAAGATTACGCCTTGTTCCCGCACTTGAACGTATACGAGAACGTCGCTTTCGGCTTGCGCATCAAGAAGATGAAAGAGGGGGACGTCAAGACGAAAGTCGAACAAGCACTCAAATTCGTCAACTTGGAAGGCTACGAATCACGTGAAATCGATGAGATGTCAGGCGGACAACGTCAACGCGTCGCCATCGCCCGTGCCATCGTCAACGAACCGGAAGTCATCTTGCTCGATGAACCGCTTTCAGCGCTCGACCTTAAACTTCGGACCGAGATGCAGTACGAGTTGCGCGAACTTCAACAGCGTCTCGGCATCACGTTCATCTTCGTTACCCACGACCAAGAAGAAGCACTCGCCATGTCTGACGAGATTTTCGTCATGAACAACGGGGAGATTGTTCAAAGCGGGACACCGACAGACATTTATGACGAGCCGATCAACCGCTTCGTCGCTGACTTTATCGGGGAGTCGAACATTGTTCCTGGTGTGATGCCGGAAGATCACCTCGTCACGTTTGCCGGGAAGACGTTCGATTGTGTCGACCAAGGGTTTGACCGCAATGAAAAAGTCGAAGTCATCATTCGTCCAGAAGACTTGGAGATGACGTCGGTCGACGCGGCGAAACTCGTCGTCGATGTCGACTCGCAACTATTCCGTGGCGTCCATTACGAGATTTGCTGTTACGACCAAGAAGGCAACGAGTGGCTCGTCCATTCGACGAAGAAATCAGTCGTCGGGTCGAAAATCGGGCTCACGTTCGATGACGAGGCGGTTCACGTCATGCGCCTAGGCGAGACCGAAGAAGAGTTTGACCGTCGTCTCGAATCGTATGAGGAGGTCGCCCATGAATCAAACTAGTCAAACCGCCAAGACGGTCTATTTGACGACGTACTGGATATGGATTGTGCTGTTCGTCATCGCGCCGCTCCTCCTCGTCGTCTACTACTCATTTTTTGATATCGAAGGAAACTTGAGTTTAGAGAACTATCAGATGTTCTTCACATCGACTTACTTGACGATGACACTGTCTTCGTTTTGGTATGCGTTTCTCATCACGTCCTTCTCGCTTCTCATCGGGTATCCGACCGCGTATTTATTGACGAGAACGAAACATAAGCAGCTCTGGCTGTTGCTCATTATTTTGCCATCATGGATCAACTTATTGCTGAAAGCGTACGCGTTCCTTGGGATTTTTGGAACGTACGGCATCACGAACCAATTTTTAGAGGCGATCGGCATCGGGACGAAACAAATTTTGTTCACGGACTTCAGTTTCGTATTCGTTTCGGTTTACATCTTCATCCCGTTCATGATTTTGCCGATCTACAACGCCATCGAGAAGTTACCGCCGTCGCTCGTCTACGCGTCGCGTGACCTCGGTGCCTCGAACTGGACGACGTTCCGTCGCGTCATCTTCCCATTGACGCTCGACGGGGTGAAGTCAGGGATTCAAATCGTCTTCATTCCGGCGTTGTCGCTCTTCATGATCACGCGCCTCATTGCCGGAAACCGTGTCATCACGCTCGGGACGGCGATCGAACAACAATTTCTCGTCACGCAAAACTGGGGCATGGGGTCAACAATCGCTGTGTTCTTGATTTTGGCGATGGTACTCGTCATGGTCATCACACGTGACTGGGGCGCGAAAGGAGCGGTGCGTCGATGAAGAAGAAAAAATTCAAGTTAGCGAATCTGTATTTGATTGCGGTGTTCTTTATCCTGTACGCACCGATCCTCTATCTAGTGTTTTACTCGTTTAACAGTGGGGGAACGATGAGTAACTTTGAAGGGTTCACCCTCGAGTGGTATAAATCACTGTTCACAGATACCCGTCTGCTCGTCATCGTCTTGAACACGATCATCATTGCTCTCTTGTCGGCGACCATCTCGACCGTGCTCGGTGTCATCGGGGCGCTTGCCATTTATACGGCGCGGCAACGGTTCACGAAGACGTCGCTCTTATCGCTCAACAACGTCTTGATCGTCAGCCCGGACGTCATCATCGGAGCGTCGTTCCTCATTTTGTTCACGATGCTCGGCATTCAACTCGGGTTCTATTCGGTTCTCTTGGCGCACATCGCGTTCTCGGTTCCGATCGTGGTCATTTTAGTGTTACCGAAGCTTCAAGAGATGAGCCCGACACTGATCGATGCGTCGCGTGACCTTGGAGCGAGCTCGTGGGACGTGCTCACAAAAGTCATCTTGCCGTATATCACGCCAGGTATCTTCGCAGGGTTCTTCACGGCGCTGACGTATTCACTCGATGACTTTGCGGTGACGTTCTTCGTCACGGGTAACGGCTTCACGACGCTTGCCGTCGAGGTCTACTCACGGGCACGCCAAGGGATCTCACTTGAGATCAACGCCTTGTCGACACTCTTGTTCGTGTTCACGCTCATACTCGTCCTCGGGTATTACGTACTCGCACAACGGAGTGCGAAGGAGGTAAGACGATGAAAAAACTAGTCATCATGTTGACGGTGCCGCTCCTCGTCAGTTTCGGTTTGCTGGTTTGGGTGTATCAAATCAACATGTCCCAAGGGTTTGGCGGCGATAACACACTTGTCGTCTACAACTGGGGCGATTACATCGATGAAGATTTGATCGGCGAATTCGAAGAAGAGACCGGACTTAAAGTCATCTACCAGACGTTCGACTCGAACGAGGCGATGCTGACGAAGATTCAGCAAGGCGGTACCGCGTTTGATATCGCCGTCCCGTCCGATTATGCGATCAGTAAGATGATCGAAGACGATCTGCTCTTGCCGATCGATTACGACAAACTCGAAAATTTCGATAACATCGACCCACGCTTCCTCGACAAGTCGTTCGACCCTGACAACACGTACTCGGTCCCTTACTTCTGGGGTACGGTCGGGATCGTCTACAATCCTGAACTCGTCGACGGTGAGATCACATCATGGAACGACTTGTGGGACATGCCGCTCGAGAATGATATTTTGCTAGCGGACGGGACACGAGAAGTGATGGGCTTCGGTCTTAACTCGCTCGGCTATTCGCTCAACACGACGGACCGTGATGAACTGCTCGAGGCAGAAGCGAAGCTCGAAACGCTTTGGCCGAACATTAAAGCGATTGTCGGTGATGAGATCAAAATGCTCATGGCCAATCGTGAAGCAGCCGCAGCCGTCGTCTGGTCGGGTGACGCTTCTGAGATCATGTACGAGAACGACGAGTTGACGTACGTGATCCCGGAAGAGGGGACGAATCTTTGGTTCGATAACCTCGTCATCCCGAGCACGTCGAAAAACATTGAAGGGGCACATCAATTTATCGACTTCATGCTCGATGCTGAAATCGCGGCACGAAATACCGATTACGTCGGGTATTCGACACCGAACGAAGCAGCACTTGAATTTTTAGATGAAGAAGTCACATCAGACGAACGGTTCTATCCGTCTAAAGACGTGACAGATGAGCTTGAAGTGTACGAAAACTTAGGCAAACGCATGAACGCGTATTACAACGAGTTGTACTTGCGCTTCAAAATGCAGAGTAAATAAAGTAAGTCCCGCTCAAACGTTGAGCGGGACTTTTTGTGTTTGTAGAAGGGGTACTCCATTCACATCTGTTGCAACTCGGCACGCTCATCGTCTGTGAACACACGGGAACGGCTCAAAAACCGTTTCCCTTCGACACCTTCGACCGAGAACATGCCGCCCCGGCCGTCGACGACGTCGATGATGAGCTGGGTGTGCTTCCAATACTCATACTGCTTCTCGTGGATATAGAACGGACAGCCGCCGATCTCTCCGAGCAGGACGTCGTGATCGCCAATCATGAACTCATCTTGCGGGAAGCACATCGGTGAGCTCCCGTCACAGCAACCGCCCGACTGGTGGAACAGGAGCGGACCGTGTTTCGCAAGCAACTGCTCGAGGAGCGCGAGCGTGGCGGGGGTGGCCTCGACGCGACGCACCATCTTAAAAGAACCCGAGTTTTTGTTCGCTGTAGCTGACGAGCATATTTTTCGTGCGTTGGTAATGGTTGAGCATCATCTTGTGGTTCTCCCGGCCGATCCCGGACATTTTGTAACCGCCGAACGCGGCATGGGCCGGATATTGATGGTAACAGTTGATCCAAACGCGCCCCGCTTGAATCTCACGGCCGAACCGATAGGCCCGGTTCATATCGCGTGTCCATACACCGGCGCCGAGTCCATAGAGCGTATCGTTCGCAATGGCGAGCGCGTCCGCGTCGTCCTTGAACGTCGTCACCGACAAGACTGGACCAAAGATTTCTTCTTGGAAGATGCGCATCTTGTTGTGGCCTTTAAAGATGGTCGGCTGAACGTAATAGCCGTCGGCGAGGTCACCGTCCATCATGTTGCGCTCACCACCGATCAAACATTCGGCTCCTTCCGCTTTTCCAATCTCAAGATACGATAAAACCTTCTCCAGCTGTTCGTTCGATGCTTGAGCACCCATCATGACGTCAGGGTCGAGCGGGTTGCCGAGCTTGATCGCTTTGACGCGTTCGAGGACGCGTGCCATAAACGGCTCATAAATCGACTCGTGGATGAGGGCGCGCGATGGACACGTGCACACTTCGCCTTGGTTTAACGCGAACATGACGAGCCCTTCGATCGCTTTGTCAAAGAAATCATCGTCCGCGTCCATAATGTCGGCGAAGAAGATATTCGGTGACTTGCCCCCGAGTTCGAGCGTCACCGGGATGATGTTTTGCGACGCGTATTGCATGATCAATCGACCCGTCGTCGTTTCGCCAGTGAACGCGACTTTGTCGACACGGTTACTCGACGCGAGCGGCTTCCCGGCCTCGAGTCCGAAGCCATTGACGATGTTGAGCACGCCTGGTGGCAGCAAGTCTTCGATCAGCTCCATCAGTACCATGATCGAAGCCGGTGTCTGTTCGGCCGGTTTTAAGACGATACAGTTACCGGCGGCGAGTGCCGGTGCGACTTTCCAGATTGCCATCAAAATCGGGAAGTTCCATGGGATGATTTGAGCGACGACGCCGAGCGGTTCCGCGAAGTGATAGGCGACCGTGTCGTTGTCGAGCTCGCTGATGCCGCCTTCTTGCGAGCGGATGACGCCGGCGAAATAGCGGAAGTGATCAATCGCGAGCGGCAGGTCGGCGTTCAACGTCTCACGGACGGCTTTCCCATTCTCCCACGTCTCCGCGTAAGCGAGCATCTCAAGGTTTTCTTCCATTCGGTCGGCAATCTTGTTTAAAATGACCGAGCGTTCGGTGACCGATGTTTTGCCCCAGGCGCCTTTGGCGGCATGGGCCGCGTCCAGTGCCAGTTCGATATCTTCTTTCGTCGACCGCGCGACCTCGCATAACACTTTACCATTTACCGGAGAGGTGTTCTCAAAATAGTCTCCCCCTGAAGGTGCTGTCCACTTTCCGTTGATGTAGTTCTCATAGCGGTCCTTGAACTGGACTTTCGTGCCTGCAGAGTTCGGTACTTCATAAATCATGATCGTTCCTCCCTTTTCCGTAAAGTATAGGGGTTTGATGTATGCGCTTACATTTTGTAGTAAGCCAATAGCTCCCTTTTTCATCCTAACGGGTTGTAGTGATAAAAGTCAAAATTTTTTGACAATAATTTGACACAATTCTGTCGAGATGTTTTGAAGCCAATATTTGCCACAAACAGAGTATCGTGGAATCAATTTCAAATCGAAGGAGTGGACGCACTCACGGCAAAAACATATTAGGTCGACCCGGCGCAAAGCTTAATCACGTTTATCGAGTTTGCGGTTAATGCGAACGGGCAGCCTGACGAGTTCGTTTTGACCGGTAACTTGACGATTCGGGGGACGACGCGCGAGGAGACGTTCGAATCCGAGCTCCAATTCACGGAGTCTGAAGCATAAGAAAAAGTCGCTCGTGAGAGCGACTTTTTACTGTTCATAGACAAGTTTCTTTTGTAAGCTTTCTTCGCTGAACACCCAACCGGTGAACGAAGACAAGACTTCGTTCGACTCTTCGTCGACGATGACGACAGCGACGAACGGGTAGATGTCTTTCGAGAAGTAGCGCAAGTTTGTGAACCGATACTCGATCATGCCGTTATGACGTGTGACCGTGTATGTGTGAATTTTTGAAAATGCCAAGAACGACTGCAAGTCTGCATTTTTACGTGCTTCGACGAAATGCAGGTCGTCTTCGCCAGGCATCGCCTTGTCACGGAAGCGGCCACATTCGATAACTTCACCTTTTTTCACTTTGACCGCACCGAGTCCGTTGCGGAAACGAACGGCGACGTGCCAGTCGTCCCAACCGATACCCGGTGAGATGAAGAGCTCATGGGCTCCGGCGAAGTGACGGGCGACCGTTGCGAGCGCACGGTTACGTAGTTTGAACTGAATCGCATAGTAACTGATAACGAGCGCAATGAGCAGTGCAAAAATCGGGACAGTTGCCCCTGTGATAAGCCATAATACATATGCCCCGTAATAAGCAGAGAACAAGTAAGGGTCAAACGTTCCGATGACGCCCCAGCCAATCCATTTCTTCGAGAAAGGTTGCAGGGCTTGCGTCCCGTAAGCGTTGAACAAGTCGACGGTGACGTGTAACAATACCGCGATTTGTGCCATGACCCATAATGAAGCAGGGTTGACGCCAAGTACCATACCGATGATGGCACTGACGATGATCGGCCAAGCAAGAAGTGCGGTGATTCCGTGTGAAAGACCGCGGTGCTGGCGTAAATAAGTGCTGTTTCCTTTAAGTTTGAAGACGGTGTCAAAGTCTGGCGCATGCGAACCGACAAGAGCGGTAGCCGTCATAGCCAAGAACATTTGCGAATCATTTGCTACTTCCGGGCTAAGTGTCGCAAGGGCGCTTAAACCAAGGCCCATTCCAATGTGTGTCGCAGTATCCAATGTGCTTCAGCACCTCCGTTAATAAAGAAACGACGTTCAATGATCGCTACCATCATACAATATTTTTAAAACGAGGGGAAACAAAATGCTCGATATTGATAAATTGTTCACAAATTATACTATTCGTCAGTTCAATGAAAATTTACTCACCTGGTTCGATCGTGAAAAACGCGATTTGCCGTGGCGGCACGGGAAAAATCCGTACCGGGTGTGGGTGAGCGAAGTCATGCTCCAACAGACGCGTGTCGATACGGTCATCCCTTATTACAACCGATTCATGGACCGCTTCCCGACGATCGAGGACTTAGCAGATGCTCATCCCGACGAGGTCGTCAAATATTGGGAAGGGCTTGGATACTACTCGCGCGTCCGTAACCTCCATCAAGCGGTAAAAGAAGTCGTCTCTACGTATGACGGCGTCGTACCGGAGGAAAAAGAACTGTTTGAAAAATTGAAAGGGGTCGGTCCGTATACGACCGGAGCCGTGCTCTCGATCGCCTACAATCAGCCCGAGCCTGCCGTCGACGGGAACGTCATGCGCGTCATGGCCCGCCAGTTTGGCATCTATGAAGATATCGCCGTACCAAAAACACGGAAGATTTTTGATCAAGTCATTCGGCGCCTGATGGACCCGGAGCACGCCTCCGATTTTAATGAAGCTGTCATGGAGCTCGGTGCGACCGTCTGTACCCCGAAAAATCCGATGTGCTCGCTCTGTCCGGTCCAAGACGAATGTTACGCCTATGCGCATCACGTCCAGGATGAGCTTCCGGTCAAGACGAAAAAAGGAGCGGCCCGGATCGAGATGTTCGATGCCCTCTACTGTAAACGTGACGGTCGCATCGCCTACGTTCAGCGGCCCGATACAGGTCTGCTCGCGGGAATGTGGCAATACCCGCTTACAGATCGTGGAACGGGGGAACAGTTAAACGGAACCTATATTGGACAAGTGAAACACGTGTTTTCACACATCATCTGGTACGTCGACTTATATGAGGTCGAAACGTTGCCGGACGAGGATTGGATTTGGCTCGCCGGGGACGAGCGGGATGTGTTGACCGTGTCGGTTGCCCAACAAAAACTAGAACGATTGGTAGGGGATAGAAATGAGACAGTTTGACGTCGAAACGCCGTTCGACACTTCCGTCGAGGCGTTGTGGGAATTGTTGCAAGACGCGTCGCTTTTATCTGAACTGACGACGTTTCCAGAAGTGACGCTCGTCGGAGATGGCGCGTCCGTAGAAGGTAATCGAATCCATCTCCGTGTCGGTGTCGGACCGGTCACGCTGCCGTGGATCAGTGCGATCACGTTAGCGGGGCGGCACGCATTTTGTGACCAAGGTGTGACTTTGCCGTTCCCGTTCAAACGGTTTTGTCACGTTCACAGTGTGAAAGAAGTCGATGGGAAGGCCGTCATGGTCGATGAAGTGACGTTCGATAGTTACTTACCCGAAGCGATTGTCGAGCAGTTTATTCTCCGCCCGATGTTCGCAGGACGAGCCGTCGCCTTCCAAAAAGCACTAAATTCGTGAAAATAAGAGATTTCCTTTTTCATTGGTTCTGAAAGTCGCTATAATTAAAAATGAGAATGTACAGCATCATAGCGGAAAGGAGGAGCTTATGAGCTTATTTCCCAAAGCAGGTAGCAAGATCGAGATACAGAGCTACAAGCACAACGGGACTTTGCATCGCGTTTGGGAAGAAACGCTCGTCCTTCAATCGTCAAAAACGGATATGATTGGGTTCAACGACCGCATCATGGTCAGTGAATCAGACGGCCGGCAATGGAGAACAAGAGAGCCGGCAATTTGCTACTTTTCATCTGAGTTTTGGTTTAATGTCATCTGTATGATTCGCGAAGACGGGATTTACTACTACTGTAATCTAGGTTCGCCGACAACGTTCGATGGGGCAGAACGAGCCATCAAGTACATTGACTACGATTTAGATATTAAAGTGTTCCCGGATATGTCGTACACGATTTTAGATGAGGATGAATACGAGCGGCATCGTCGCGAAATGAATTATCCGAAAGCGATTGATCGAATCTTGAAACAGAACGTTCAAGAACTTATCAACTGGATTCGAGGACGGAAAGGGCCGTTCAACCCAACATTCGTCGATGAATGGTATCGCGAATACGAAGCACGTTACCGGAGATGAGTACTCATCTCCGCTTTTTTTCTTGAAGGAGGGCTCTATGGGAAGTGTTAGACGCTATTTACAGTTCGTAAAACCATATAAAAAACAAATTGCTTTGACGATTTTCGTCGGGATCTTGAAATTCTCAATCCCTCTCGGATTGCCGCTACTTTATAGACATGTGATCGATAAATATTTGACGGACCCGGACCCGGCGACGGATTACACTGAGCTCGTTTGGTTGTTCAGCATCGTCTTCTTCATCTTCCTCGTCTTGAAGCCGCCGATCGAGTATTTGCGGCAATATTTGGCACAATGGGCCGCAACACGAATTTTGTTCGACGTTCGGAACCGATTGTTCGACCACGTGCAAAAGCTATCGCTTCGTTACTATTCGAACAATAAGACCGGGCAAATCATCTCGCGTATCATTAACGATGTCGAGCAGACGAAAGACTTTGTCATCACGGGACTCATGAACATTTGGCTCGATATGGTCACGATTTTGATCGCGATCGCCATCATGTATACGATCGACCCGCAACTGACGCTCATCGCTATCTTGCCGCTCCCGTTTTATGCGATCGCCGTCCGCTACTTCTATGGACGCTTGCGCCGCCTCACCCGGGAACGCTCGGCCGCACTCGCTGATCTTCAAGGCCATTTGACCGAACGTGTCAACGGTATGGCTGTCATCCGCAGTTTCGCGCTCGAGCCGTATGAGAACAAGGCGTTTGAAGAACAGAACGGTGGCTTCTTGAAAGCCGCACTTCGCCATACAGGTTGGAATGCGAAGACGTACGTCGTCGTTTCGACAATCACGGACATCGCGCCGATCTTAATCTTTACGTCGGCTTCTTGGCTCGTGTTACAAGAACAGGTCTCGCTCGGGACACTCGTCGCTTTCATCGCTTATATCGACCGCCTCTACGCACCGCTCGGTCGTCTCGTCAACTCGGCGACGACGCTCACGCAGTCGGTCGCGTCGATGGACCGGGTCTTTGAATTTCTCGATGAGCCGTATGATATCGAACAGAAACGCGATGCGTTCGTGCCGGTGCAGACGGCCGGGGATATCGAACTCGATCGTGTCGGCTTTGCCTATGAGAAAGAAGGGACGCGTGCTTTGCATGACGTCAGCCTGCACATCCGGTCCGGGGAACGGATCGCCTTCGTCGGCATGTCCGGCGGCGGGAAATCGACGCTCGTCAGTTTGATTCCACGCTTTTATGACGTGACGGACGGCAGTATCAAAATCGACGGCGTCGATGTCCGTGACTTTAAACTCCGGGCCCTTCGCGACCAAATCGGTATGGTCATGCAAGATTCGGTTCTCTTCAGTGAGTCGGTCGCCATGAACATCCGGATGGGGAATCCGGAAGCGACGGACGATGCCGTCATCGCCGCTGCGAAAGCGGCCAACGCCCACGAGTTCATCATGAACTTGCAGGACGGTTACAACACGCCGGTCGGAGAAAAAGGCGTGAAGCTGTCGGGGGGACAGAAGCAACGTCTTGCCATCGCCCGCGTCTTCCTCAAACATCCGCCGATCATCATTCTCGATGAGGCGACGAGTGCGCTCGACCTCGAGAGTGAGTCGATGATCCAAGATTCGCTCGCAAGATTGACGAAAGGACGGACGACGCTCATCGTCGCCCACCGCCTATCAACGATCACCGACGCCGATAAAATTGTCGTCGTCGACAACGGTCGAATCATGGAAGCGGGAACGCATGAAGAATTGATGCGTCGCCGTGGCGCTTACTATGATTTGTATATGATCCAAGACTTAGCTGTCGTGGAGTGAGGCTTCGAGTTCAACTCGAAGTCTTTTTTTGTTTTCCGTATCTAGTAGACGGGAATGAAGAAACGACATGCCAAAAGGGGGATGACACGATGATAAATGGGGAAGGATTGATCAATGTCCGTCCGCTCAACGACGGGTTAGAGTTAACGTGGTCGTTTGATGGGAAAGTGCGCGTGACACGCAACGGGAAGTGCGTATATGAGGGGACGGATCAGCATTATGTCGACCGGGAGACGAGCGTTGGGGAGCAAGTCGCTTACCGCATCTCGGACGAGTTTGGCGAAGTGGCAAAACTGTATACTGCGGCCGTTAATCCAAACGACGACTTGTATTGGAATCGTCATCTGACGTCGGCGGTCGTGGCGCCGAGCGGAACGTATTTACAGTGGGACCCAATCGCGGACGTCGACACGTATGCGGTATATCGTGAAGGACGCCGTATCGCGGAAATCGTCGGGAGCGGATACATCGACGAGACACCGCTCGAACAACCGACGCTCTATGAAGTTCGGGCTTTGCGTCCGGTCAAGCGAGATGATAAACCGGGGACCCGTCTCGTGCATATGGTCGGAAAAGCGATGTCGCTCGCGAAAGAGATGAAGTCGGATACGAGACGTGACAAGGAGCTCTTCACGATGTATTTCCTCGTCAGTCCGACACGTCCGGACGTGGCCACGGTCGACGGCATTAACCTGCGTGTCCAGACGTTCATTCGTCCGCCGATGATTAAAAACCCGAACCTGATGTCACCGCATCCGTATTTTGAAGGGGACGGACGTCCTTATAACGTCCATGCGACCGAATATCGGACCCGGACGGAAGTGAAAGTCGAGGGGTTGACCGATATTCCGATTATCTCGTTAAAAAAAGATGCGAACGTTACCCGCGGGTATACGAAGCATCATCGATTGACGGGCGAAGACGTCGCTTCGGTCGACCGCGTGTATGTAGAAGATGTCGACATCGAGCGGGGGAAAGCTGCATTTCGTTTGCAACATTCGGTAGGCAATCCGCTCGTCGTTGCGCCGGATATTAAATACACCATCGTCACGGCACTTAAAAACAGTGCGACGTTCAAACTGTCCGGAAGTCACACCCAGTCGCCGCATCATGAAGTCTACGTCCAAGTCGGCGATGCACCGTGGATGACGATCCACCGGGCGGACGACCTTGGGGTCAGCTTTATGGGCAATCCGATGCCGGAGTGCCACTGGACGTACTTGACATGCATGGACTAAAAAACCAGCCGGCTCATTGATGAGTCGGCTGGTTTGGTGTTTGGTCGATAAAGCGACTCCGTTCTTCTGGGGTCGGTAGTTTGCACGTCTCTTTCTGACCGAACCAGCGATAGCGGTTGTTCGCGATGATGTCGTAACCAAAATCACGAAGCGGTTTAGGGATGAGTCGGATGAAGCGAAGCATCCGCCAGTTCCCGTCCAACCCCTCGGCGATCCGGGTCGCCGCGTCCGATTTCAAATAAGGGACGCCGTCTTTGATCAAAACGATGCTGTCGACCGTATCCGGGATACGATGACGTTTTCGGATTGCTTGTCCGGCCTCACCTTGAAGTGAGGCGAAATGGAAGTTTCCTGTTGAATCACGATTTAAGATGAACTGCACACTGGCGTCACAAAAGTTGCAGTCTCCGTCGAATAAGACAATGGCTGGCATAGGGAGCGCCTCCTTCTCTCCTGACTTTATCCGTTCGAACGAATGCTCAAACGTCAAGCGGCGAGCTGACGGGCAGGTTCCATCTTGTAGAGCGAGACGTAATAAAGGTAACCTCCAAGGGCGCCGAATAAGAACATGTAGCCGCTCATGAATACCGGCCCGATGAACGCGCCGACGACGATGCCGGCTGCGGCGACAAGTTTCGCCCCGTGGAACGTCAAGCCTCCGAAGGCGAGGTATGAGGCCCGTCGAGTCGGATCGATCAAGTCGATTTGTTTCACTTGTCGAATCGGTGAATAGAGCAACTCCCCAATGGTGAAGACGATGGCGAGGACGGCAAGCGTGATGAACGAGTTCATTGACGTAATCGCGGCATAGGCCGTCACGTATAAGGATAAGCCGATGAAGAAGATATACTTTTCCCGGTAGCGTTTCACGAAAGCGGTCACCGCGAACGTGATGGCGACGACGAGCAACGTGTTCTCAAGCTGCATGAACGCCATCATGCGTACACCGTCAAACGGGACGCCGACGATCGACCGTTCTGTGAACGATTCGGCCAAATGGACACCGATATAGTTTGCCATATGGAACTCGGTCGAGAAGACGAGCATACTACCGAGGACGAACAGCATCCAACGACGGTCACTGAGTGCGATTCGATAGTTTTGATACACGCCGACGAGCGGGTTAGCAGACGTCGAATGGTTTCCTTTATAGCTATCAACGAGAAAACGTTGCAAGACGAGCGTCGTGATCGTCAACACGAGCGTCATCCCGACGAATAGTCCGAAACGATAGTCTCGATAAAAAGCACCTCCGAGCATGACGCCCCCGGCAATCGCCAAATTGACGAGCCAGTAGTCATACACGTAAATCGCTTTACGGTTCGACTCTTCCATCGAATCGATGACGATGGCTTCGAGAGCAGGGTAGTTCAAACCGTTCGCGACGGCGTGACCGAAGTAAAGCACGGCGACGACGAGCGCCCAGTTATTCGACGGATGAATGGCGACCGTCATCCCCATAAAACAAAGGATTTGGACGATCTGACCGATTTGAAGCACGTGCTTGCGGTTGAAACGGTCTGAGAAGTACCCGCCAAACAAGCCGGTAACGTAACCGACGACAACAAACGACGTCATGATGATTCCAGCGGCGATTTTGCCGAGTTCTTCGGAAAAATATAAAGCCATGAATGGAAAGATAGCCGAGCCGACGATACGGATAAAAAAGCCGCAGACGAGTCGGAGTCGAACATTTAATGGGAAATCTTTGAATTTCATGCGAGCACCTCCTTGTCACTACTTTAAACGTGGACTACACTTGGTAAAAAGAGACAAATGATTTTTAGATGTCCACTTTTAGGGGGAACGACATGAATGCGAAGCTGGTGGCGATTTATCGTCGTGCGTTGGAACAGAACAAAGTGGAACTGACGCTACGGGAAGCGGTCGATACGGTCGGCTATAGCGAGAAACAAGTGAAACGGGATATGAAGGCGTGGGAAACGTTCGGGTGGGTGGAGTATCGGCCGGGGAAAGGACGAGGCCATGAATCGGTGCTCCGCTTTCAGCCGGAGTTTGACCGAACCCTGAGAGCTTGGATCGATGAGTCTTTCGTTCAGGCCTCGATGGCCGATGCGGCCAAGTGGTTGGAATGGGACTGGCCACCCGCCTTGCGAGAAGTGATTCAAGCACTTATTTGGAGCCGTTTTGGCTTTGAGCAGACTGAAGAAGACCGGTTCATTTTTCCCCGGACGAGAGCGCTCGAATCGCTCGATCCGCTCGATATCCACATCGCGATGGAGGCGTCTTTGTCACGGCACGTCTTCGACCGCCTGTTCGAATGGGACGGGACGACTGTCCAGCCCTCGCTCGCCCACTATATAGAGGAGATGCCGTTCGGATTTCGTTGCTATATCCGCAAAGGGGTAACGTTTCATAACGGGGTGACGCTATCGGCCAAGGACATCGTCTACTCGTTGAATCGGTTATTGGATCATGGCAAACAAGTATGGCTGTTCGCACCGATCGAACGGATCGAGTCCAAAGCATCGTACGTCATCGATTTACATACGAAAGCACATATGGCCTATATCGAACGACTTCTCGCCCAAACCCCGGCCTCGATCACGTATCAAGGGGCCGAAGGGGTCGTGGGGACGGGGCCGTTCAAGCTGGAGCAGACGTCGGAGGAAGTCGTACGTTTAAGGGCGTTCGAGCGTGGGCTCCGGCCGAGACCGTCTTTGGATGTGGTTGAATTCGTCACGTTTTCCGAAACGGATTATGCGAAATGGAGCACCCGTGACGACCATAGCCTCGTGAAGTGGATCGCCGAGGCGGGAGCACGCTATCTCGTGTTCAACATGAGGCAGTCCTGGTTGAAGGACGATGCGCCGGCGCGTCGTGCGATTCAACGAGCGATTCAAAAAGAGGCGTTCGTGGAGATGGGAGGAGAGCGCCACCAAGTAGCACACGGATTTTTTCCGGAGACGAGTCGTCCCGTTCACGTGCACGGGGAGGGAACGGTTTGTCAGCGTCCGCTCCGGCTGTTGCACTTGCCGTTTGAAGTGGCGGCGCAAGACGCGGCGCTCGTGGCTACACAGTTACGGACGGCCGGGTTTACCGTCGAGACTGAGACGTATACGATTGGGTCTTTGTTACAAGATGAGACACTTTGCCGTGCCGATTTGATTTTATGCGGAGAGATGATGAGTGAAGATCTCGATTTGGCGTTCCTTGCCTTTTTGACGAGTGAACTGTCGCTTGTCGGCAAGTTGCTCGCGAATGAAGTGGAGCTCCGGGCGATGGTGGACCGCTATCAACAAACCGACGTGAGCGCTTGGTCGATGCTGCATCGCGAAGTCGAACGCCAGTTGACTGAGGCGGCCCTCGTCATCCCGCTGTATCATGTCGCTCGTGAGCGCCGCTTTCCGAGTTTCTTTGGAGATGTACCGCTCGATGTGTTCGGTCACCCGCGATATGATCAATTGTGGATTCGTCCGTCCGTATAAACATAAAAGGAGATGCCGCGGCATCTCCTTGTTTTATAGCTGTGCGAACGCGCGATTTACTGCGGCAATCGTCTCATCGATATCTTGTTCCGTATGTTCCGTCGTCAAGAACCATGCCTCATATTTCGAGGGGGCCAAGTTGACACCGTTCTCAAGCATCAATTTGAAGAAGCGACCGAACATTTCGCCGTCCGACTTCTCGGCTCCTTCGTAGTCCGTGACGATCTCGTCCGTGAAGTAGACGGTGAGCGCGCCTTTCAGGCGGTTAAGCGTGATCGTGACGCCGTGAGTTCTCGCGGCTTCACGGATCCCTGCTTCGAGACGTGCGCCTAACGAATCTAATCTTTCATAGACGCCCGGTTGCTCGAGCACTTCGAGACAAGCGAGTCCGGTCGCCATCGAGGCGGGGTTTCCGGCCATCGTCCCGGCTTGGTAAGCGGGTCCGAGCGGTGCGACCGTCTCCATGATTTCTGCTTTCCCGCCGTATGCTCCGATTGGAAGTCCACCACCGATGATTTTACCGAGCGCCGTCATGTCTGGCTCGATGTTGTACACTTGTTGGGCGCTTCCGTACGTGAACCGGAACGCTGTGATGACTTCGTCGTAAATGACGAGCGCGCCGTGTTCATGGGTGATCTCGTTGATGGCTTGCAAGAAGCCGGGTTTTGGTTCAACGATCCCGAAGTTTCCGACGATCGGTTCGACGAGAACGCAGGCGACTTGATCGCCCCATTCGTTCATCATCGCCCGGTACGACTCGACGTCGTTGAACGGGACGGTGATAACTTCTTTCGCCGTGGCGCGGGTCACACCGGCTGAGTCGGGTGAACCGAGCGTCGCCGGTCCGCTTCCCGCCGCAATCAGCATCAAGTCGGAATGGCCATGGTAGCAGCCACTGAACTTGACGACGAGTTCGCGTCCAGTGTAGGCACGGGCGACGCGGATTGTCGTCATGACGGCCTCGGTTCCAGAATTGGTGAAGCGGACTTTGTCCATCGATGGGATCGCCGCTTTTAGTTTCTTGGCGAATTCGACTTCAAGCGCGTGAGGCGTCCCGTAAAGAAGCCCTTTTGCCGACGCTTCGATGAGGGCGTTGTGGATATGGGGGTGGGCATGGCCGGTAACGATCGGTCCATACGCGGCCAAGTAATCGATATAGCGGTTGCCGTCCACATCATAAAAATAAGCACCTTCTCCGCGCTCCATATAAACCGGGGCACCGCCGCCGACCGCTTTGAACGAACGTGAGGGACTGTTGACACCCCCGACGATATGCGTCAATGCGTCTTCATATAGAACGTCTGAAGTTTTACGATTTGATGTTGTTGTCATATGTATTGCCTCCTTTTACAAATTCGCAATTATTGTATCACAGCCGTCAACCGCATAAGCTCAACGTTTGACGAAGGGTTTAGAAATCAGTACACTATTTATAAAGATTACTATGTAAGAAATAGGTTAATTCTAAACAGACACTTCGCATAAATTCTAATAAAAGAAATGAGGGATTGACGTGGGAAGCGAAATGCTTGACCATGCTGTTCAGTCGCTCCGAGAACATGGAGTCAGAATGACGCCTCAGCGACAGGCGATTTTGGAGTACCTCGTCACGGAGCACAGTCACCCGACAGCGGATGACATTTATAAGGCACTTTCGGGTAGATTCCCGAACATGAGTGTCGCCACCGTCTATAACAACTTACGTGTCTTTAAAGATATCGGACTTGTTCAAGAGATGAATTATGGTGACGCTTCGAGCCGGTTCGATTTTGTGACATCCCGTCACTATCACATCATCTGTGATACGTGCGGGAAAGTCGTCGACTTTAACTATCCTGTCCTTGATGAGATTGAAGCGGTCGCTTCTCAATTGACAGGCTTCAAAGTGGATCGTCACCGCCTCGAAGTATACGGGACGTGCCCGGCTTGCCAAACTGAACAAGCGCATAAACATTAAAAACATCCTCAGGCTGAGGATGTTTTTTTTAGTCGTTCTGGTGTGATTGGCGTTTGTTATACTTCTCATCGAAGTCTTTGCCTTCGAGCGATTGATCGATCGTCAACGGTTCATCGCAATGCATACATAGATCGACACGTCCGAGCATCTTTGTCTCTTTCTCACAGTTCGGACAAGTGACGATGATTGCTTTCGTCGACGCCATGCCGACGATGAAGTAAAGCGCCGAGCTCGACAGTACCATCACGAAACCGAGCAACATGAAAATAATCATCAGCCACGCGATGCTTTTGGCGAGTAGCCCGAGATACATGACCCCAATTCCAGCGAACACGAGCAGCAAGGCCAGGTTTCTGGCGCGGTTGATTTTATTCCCCCGTTTTTTCATACATAATCCCTCCATGTCTGTCTTTACTATAGCTCATCTGCTCGAAGCTGAGAAGTTCGTACAATCGGTGGCAGGAGAATTTCAAAAGAAGGCGAATCATTTTTGTATCAGATTAGATAATCGTGTGAACCGATTGACGTTTACTAATTAGAAAGAAGGTATCAAGGTGACGATGGAATATGCGACTCGAACGATTTATTCAGAATATGCAGCCTTGAAAACAACGCTTGGCATCATTGAAGTGAAGAAGAAACGGCCGCGCGATCCATTAACAGATCAATCAGATCGATTGTTGATTGTGATTGAAGCGAAGGAAGAACCATTTTGGACAGTGAAACACTATCAAGTCGGACAAGAAAAAATCGTTCTTCATATAGTCAGTGATTCGATGATGGATCGTTGGATTCTAATGAACGAGAATCGGCGTGCCATCCATTGGATCGAAGACGGCATGGTGCTGTTCGAACGAAATGAGTTTTTGCTCGAGCTCAGGCAGCGGTTGCGCAATTTCTCGAACGAGGAGCAACGACTGCAACTCTCGCTCGCGTTCGCTAAACTGCTTAGACGTTTCGAAGATGGGCGCGGACTGTTCTTACAGGAAGAGCATCAAGATGCGTTCACCCAAATCCATCATGCGCTCACGCATTTGGCGCGGCTCTCCATCCTGGAGGCAGGAATCCACCCGGAGATTGTATTATGGAAGCAAGTCCGTAAACTCGACCTAGAAGTGTATAAGCTTCACGACGAACTCGTGAACGGGCATGAATCACTCGAACAACGTATTCACCTGGTCATCATCGGCATGGAACATTTAATCCAATCTAAAGTCTTGCCGGGTACGTTGTTACTTTTGAAGGCGATGCAACAACGTGACGAACCATGGTCGTTCTCGGAGTTGATGGATCACCCGAACTTACAAGAGTTAAAAGTCGACCTCGGCAGCATCGTCGGTTTCTTAGTCCGGAAAGGTTACGTTCGGGCAGTGACACGTCCGACAAAAGGAGTAGGCGTCGAAGCGGTCGCTTATGAAATTGCTTAACTATATAGAAGAGAATGGGGAAACTGAATCGAATGAAGGTTACTAAATTTCTGCTCGGCAGTGTGTTTATTATAGTTGCGGCTGGATTCTTATCAATTGTGACAGGATTGTTTGCGATGGGCGATCCTCTCGGAAGTGAGCGGCCGATCATTTGGACGATTTGGTACGTGGTCGTTCTCTTGATTGTTATTATGGCGCTATATGACTTTTCGTCGTTATCGAAAGGACAACTCAAACGTATCGCTTTAATTGGAACGGTTGTCGGGATTGTTTTCTTTAGTTCCGTGAAAGGATATTACGTGTACACGGCGGGATTACGGATTGAAGAACGTGGCGTCTCGTTGCGTGACTATCAACCGTTCAAGCCTAAGTCTGATTTGGCTGAACTCGATAAGCCTTCAACATTTGAGATTGGAACAAACATTCCCCGACTAGACGGCGCGACGGCGCTGTATCCGATGTATGCTGCATTCGTCGAGGCGGTTTATCCTGAAGCGGATTATAACCCCGATAGCCCTGAAGTCAGCTCGGTCGTCTCGACGACGACAGGTACAGCGTATGAGCGATTGGTTAAAGGGGAAACGGATATCATCTTTGTAGCCGGACCGTCCGATCAACAGTTGGCAGTAGCTGAGCGACAAGGAGTAGAGTTTCAGATGACACCGATCGGCCGTGAGGCGTTCGTCTTTTTCGTACATGAAGACAACCCGGTCGACTCGCTCGAATTGGAACAAATTCAAAACATCTATGCAGGGGATATTACGAGTTGGGATGAAGTCGGTGGTAAAAAAGATTCGATTCGAGCGTTCCAACGGCCAGAAGACAGCGGGAGCCAAACGGCTTTGCAGCGTTTGATGGGGGACAAAAAGCTTATGGACGCCCCGGTCGAGGATGTCCCGGAAGGAATGGGTGGCATCATCGAACAGACGGCTTCTTATCAAAACAATAAAAATGCTATCGGATTCTCGTTCCGCTTTTATGCAACGGAGATGGTAGATGAACATGCGATTAAATTGTTACGGGTCGATGATGTCGCGCCTACGGTCGAGACGATCGGGGACGGGACGTACCCGATCACATCCGAGTTTTATGCGGTCACGACGACCGACAAATACGAGCAATATAAGCCGTTCATCGAATGGCTGACGTCTGAAGAAGGACAGTCACTTGTTGAAAAGACAGGATACGTGCCACTGGCTACAAATTGATTGGGATTGGGTCTCTAAATACAGAGATCCAATCTTTTTTTATTTTCTTGTTATTTTTTATTGACGCGGTGGTAAATAGGCATTATAGTTATAAACGTTGTCACAGCAAATGATTATTCCAGAAAAACAATTTTTGAAAAAAGTTGTTGACTTTTAATCAGAAAACGTGATAAATTAATTGAGTCGCCAAGCGCGACAGACGAACTTTGAAAACTGAACGATGAGGCAAAAAAGTTTTACAAGTTTTGATTGAAGCGCAAGCTTCGTCATTTTCAAGAGCTATATCAAATTCTTTGGAGAGTTTGATCCTGGCTCAGGACGAACGCTGGCGGCGTGCCTAATACATGCAAGTCGAGCGCAGGAAATCGACGGAACCCTTCGGGGGGAAGTCGACGGAATGA
>NZ_SJUS01000031.1:0-37057 GCF_004337085.1 Exiguobacterium sp. SH5S13
TTGTGCATCCGTCTTTGCCCGTCAAGTAGCGTTCGGCCACATGAATTTTGAAAGCCTTCGTAAATTTGACCATAAAAACACCCCATAAAAGTTGGATTTTTATGTCCAACTTTTATGGGGCAGTTCAAATGAGCACTTTTTATCAAGTGTCTATCATTCAGGGTTCAGTTCACTTCAATGAACTGAGTTTTTTTATACGCGACGATAGCTATGCTAGACTGATATTCAAAAGGAATGATTATGAGGAGGGGATTGGATGGACTGGTATTTGGACAATGTTGAATCCTTACATAAAGAAGCGCCATATACGTTCTATATTCCGAGCAAAGAAGTGTTGAATCAGTTGAAAGTTGATGACTACGTAAAATTGATTTTTACGACTCAAGTCGCTGAATCTGACGGGTATCGTGGTGAACGCATGTGGGTTCAAATCACAAAGATCAACGGGAATGACTTTGAGGGTGCTCTAGACAATGAGCCGGAGCGCTTACCGATAACGCTGGGTACCATCGTGTCGTTCGGGGTGGAACACGTTAGTCAGACTGAATATGAGGATCCAGATGCAGCCAAATGGGATTATTATTCCGATACGCTCGTGACGGTCAGCGCGGACGTGTTAGAACGAGAAGAATTTCATTTCATGTTGCGCGATGAGCCTCATGGGGAAGGCGACTCGGGTTGGTCGTTTTTGAGTGGTTACGAGGACGATGCGTACTTAAGTGACGCCAAAAACTTTCGAATTGTGCCGATTGGAGTCATCTTGAATATTGATGACTCGATCCTAATGTTCACCCAACAACCACCGCTTTGTGCGTATGAACGGGACGAGGAAGGGAAGTTTCAAGAAATCCAAGATTATGATTGGGATGGGTATTTGAATGGCTAACAAAAAGGAGCGCTGTGCTCCTTTTTGTCTACTCTATAATCCCGACAAGTTCCATGACGAGCAGGACGAACAATCCTGAACCGAGGACGGCGGCGAAGAAGACGAGCACGGCGTACTCTCTTTGTTTCAAGATGGCCCACCAGCCGGTCACGAACGCCCCGAGACCGAGTGCGAAGAACGTGGTCATATAGCTAAGTCGAAGCATGTGTGCGGCGTTGTCGCTCCAAAGAGTTGACGTGAACGTCGTGTCGAAGTTGTCGAGCAACAAGAACGGCACGTACATGGCGAGGAACAAGCCAATGAGAATGATCGACCACTTGCCGACCGAGGTGCGGGGGGAACAGGGCGCCATTCATGACGATTCACCTCTTTTCCGTACAAGATCATCTGTATTTTATTTATTCCCGTTTTTACCGGAAACGATTAGTCGATTCACTGAATTGTCATGGTATAGTCAGAAAAAAAGAGGTGAAGGTATGGTGCATCAATTTGAGATGGAACGGATTTGGATGGATGAGACCGAGTTGTTTTACCAGATTAGGCTTCAGCTCCATGCATCCGTCTGTTCGAGCAATCAAGATGTATATATGCAGGACGAGACACTGCAAGAACTGATTGACTCGATCGCTGGATTCAATAACACCTGGGGGAAGGAACCCGTGATTTGGCAGTTATTGGACCCAGATGCGGATGACCAAAAAATCAGCCTCACGTTCACGCTGATTGATCGGACAGGCACGATTCAAGTCGACGTCTTCATCCATGACGAGTGGCAACACGATCCGTTCGACCATTTCCATGCGGCCTTCAAATTCAGGACGACAATGGGGCAACTCGATGACTTGAGCGCCCAACTGAAACGTTTTATCCATCGTGAGACCGACCGTGTCTCATCGCTCTATGAACGCTAACAAGCCCAGACAAAAGCGTCTGGGCTTGTTTCAGTACCATTCTTTCGGTTCGTAATTCAATTCGCGGAACAACTGCTCGCGCTCTTTTTTCGACAGGTCGCGCCATTGTCCGGGCGGGAGCTTGCCGAGCGTGATGTTCATGACGCGCACGCGTTGAAGGCGGTATACTTCGTAACCGAGCGTCTCACACATGCGGCGGATCTGGCGGTTCAGTCCTTGCGTCAATGTGATGTTGAAGTCGAACTTCGACAGCGGATGGACTTTACACGGTAACGTCTTTTGACCGAGGATCTTGACGCCGGCTTCCATCTGTTCGACGAACTCTGGCGTGATCGGCTTGTCGACCGAGACGATGTACTCTTTCTCGTGCTCATTTTCGGCGCGCAAAATCTCGTTGACGATGTCGCCATCATTCGTCATCAAGATGAGCCCTTCTGAGTCTTTGTCGAGCCGGCCGATGTTGAAGATGCGGAGCGGGTGGTTGACGAGGTCGACGAGGTTGCCTTTGACTTTTTTCTCTGTCGTACTCGTGACGCCGACCGGTTTATGGACGGCGATGTAGACGTTGTTGCGGGCGACGCGGGCGGCCGAACCGTTGACGAGTACTTCGTCACCCGGGTTTACTTGGTCCCCGATTTTCGCTTTCTTCCCGTTGATCGTGACCCGTCCTTCTTCGACGAGACGATCGGCTTGGCGGCGGGACGCCTTGCCAGATTCACTAATAAATTTGTTAATACGCATGGTTACACGTCCTTATGAAATGATACTTCACTATACCGCATTTAGAGGGGGGATCACAATTACTGTCCGCTAGGAGGAAGGACGCGGGTGATGCTGCCCCAAAAGTTGAACTCGTTGAAGTCGATATAACGGATATTCTGTGAGCGATTGTCGAGCACCTCGAGCAAGACGACGTCCGGGAAGCCGGGCTTTTTAAAGATCATATAGCCGATTCCGGTGACGGAATGATTTTTATAAAATCCGTTCGCCATGTTCAAAATGAACGGCCGCCCGGCGGACATTTCCCGTTCGAACGTCGACCACTTCCATAAATAGCGAGAACTCCCGTGCCCATCATAGCCATAACGAGACCAGAGTTTTGTGACGATCGCACTGATTCGTGTCGGCGGCGTCCCTTTCTCGTCTTTGAACTGATGGGCGAGGGCGATCTCGCGCGCGTCTTGTTGGAGTTGAAACACGTCGTCCGGGATGTTGGGATAGCCGTGGTCATGGTAATAACGGAAAATGGCCGTCATCGATGTGAGGGTACAATTATTCTTCCCGCCATTGAACGCTTTTTGGAGCAATACCGGGACGCCGTCGATGTGCTGCTTGGATGTCAACGTCCAATGGCCATGATAGCGGTCATTCATATACGCTTCCGGGTCGATGATGCCGGCATAGCTTTTTTTCGCGGCCTCAAGCTGTCCGGCATAATGATGTTCCATGGCGCACCCCTCCCTTTTCTCCATTATACAAACAACGCCTCTTCCCAGGGAAATATGAGAAGAGGCGTTCTGTCGTCAAAAGACCAAGTGGGCGATCCCGACGACGATCGGGAGCGTGATGAACGTCCGGAGCAAGAAGATGAGGACGAGGTCGACGAATGAGATCGGAAGTTTCGAGCCGAGGAGCAGTCCCCCGACTTCCGACATGAAGATGAGCTGCGTGACCGATACAGTGGCGATGATGAATCGTGTCATCTCGCTCTCGATACCACTGCCGAGGACGGCCGGCAAGAACATGTCGGCGAAACCGACGACCATCGTCTGAGCGGCGGCTTCCGCCTCCGGCACTTGCAACAGCATCAAAATCGGTTCAAACGGTTTACCGAGAATCGTAAATAGCGGCGTGTACTCAGCAGTGATGAGCGCGATCGTCCCGACGGCCATGACGATCGGCAAAATACCGAGCCACATGTCGAGCACGTTTTGGAAACCGTCTTTCAACGTGGCAACGAAGCTCTTGCTTGAGCGTGACTTGAGCAACGCTTGACGGAGTGCCCATTTCGGCATCGAGACATTGGCCGGTACCGGCTCTTCCGGTTTCAACTCGGTCTCTTCATACGGGGTGTCGGCTTTTTTCGACAACGGATAAATCCGTGGCATGATGAGCGCTGCGACGATACCTGACACGACGATGGCGCCATAATATTGTAAGAAGTAAGCATCGAGCTCCATATACGACAAGATGACGATTGTGAACGTGATCGAGACGACCGAGAACGTCGTGGCGATGACGGCGGCCTCTCGTTTTGTGTAGTAGCCGTTCTCATATTGTTTCGTCGTCAACAGAATCCCGATCGTCGCGTCACCGACCCAAGATGCGAGCGAGTCGAGCGAGGCCCGGCCCGGCAGTTTGAAGAGTGGGCGCATCACTTTGGTGAGCATCGTCCCGACGAACTCGAGCAGTCCGAAGTTCAACAGGAGCGGCAGCAACATGCCGGCAAATAAGAACGTCGCGAACAAAATCGGAATCAAATCATACAGCAACAGGCCACCCGTAAACTCGGATGTGATCATCTCCGGCCCGATCACGAGCAACGTCATCACCCCGGCGATCAGACCGACGACCCGCATCCCGAACCAGAACGGTGTGACGTTGAACAGTGAATTGAAGTGTGGCCGCTCAAGGACGAACGCCGGTTTGGCCATGTACGTCCAAAGTGACCCGAGCACCGAGATGCCCATCATGATGACGGCGAGTGTCGGGACGACACCGCCGATCAGGCCGATCAATTGGTTCGACAAGAAGGCGACCGGGATCGTGAATCCGTCATCGGTCGGAATCGGCACGATGAAAAACATGAGTCCGATTAAAGAAGGAATCAAAAATTTTAAAAAGTCGTTGGACGTGAACGATGTCCCGTCTTGACCAGGCTTGTTTGGTGTCTGATTCATGTTAGTTACCCCATTTCCCCGAAATAGTAGTTGGCGCATATCACCCGCATGTCCCCATCATGCGTTTCGTGATTTGCTATGAAGGAATCGCATCTTCTCGTTCATTATAAAGAAGGGGTTACGTGCCTAGCAACAATCCGTTGTAATTTTCTGAAAAAAGACAGCGTCACGATGAGCGGACTATTCGTATTGTCAAGTCGACTTTAGTATGATGACGGCGAGTCTTACAAATTCGAGATGTTCAACATATATACTATAAGGAGTGGATGATAACGATGAGATTAAGCGTCCTCGATCAAGCGCCGGTGACGTCCGGCCATACGTCAGAACATGCATTACAGAGCGCCGTCGAACTCGCCCAAGTGGCAGAAGAGCTAGGGTATTACCGGATGTGGATGGCTGAACACCACGGTGGCATGTCGTTCGCGAGTTCGGCCCCGGAAGTCATCGCGGCCTATATCGCTGCGAAGACGGAACGAATTCGTCTTGGGTCGGGCGGCATCATGATGATGCACTATTCGCCGCTCAAGATGGCCGAAGTGTTCAAGACGCTGAGCGCACTCGCACCAGGTCGAATCGACTTTGGGGTCGGCCGGGCCCCGGGTGGCGACGCCAACGCCATCTACGCGATGTCGCAAGGACAGAAGCCGATGATGGACGGACTATATGAGAAATTGCAGACGACACTCCAACTGATCAACGATGAGACGCCGGAAGAACGGTGGTACAAAACGACGCCGGCCGCACCGACCGGGGTGACGCTCCCTGAGGCTTGGCTGCTCGGGTCAAGCGGCAACAGCGCCGTCCAAGCCGGCCGCATGGGCGTCGGCTACTCGTTCGCCCAATTTTTTAACGGGGAACTGAGCAAAGACACGCTCGACACGTACCGGCATCACTTCACACCGTCAGCGTTCATGGAGAAGCCTGAAATCAATGTCACGTATCTCGTGACGACGGCCGAAACGGAGGAAGAGGCGGAATATTTGGCGCGTCCGTCCGACTTGTCACGCCTATTCCTGATGAGAGGGCAGCTGCGTCAACTGCTCAGCCCGGAAGCGGCCAACGATTACCCGCTCACCGAAGTCGACAAGATTCACATCGCCAACAACCGGGCCATCCATCTCGTCGGGACGCCAAAACAGATCGCGGCGCAATTGCAGGACGAGTCCGTGCAGTATGGCTTTGACGAGGCGATGATTTGCAGTATCCAACATACGCAAGCACAGCGGTTGAACGTCTACCGTCTGCTCGCGAAAGAACTCCTCTGACTAAATGCTCCTTCTCGTGACGGGAAGGAGCATGTTGGGATCCAAGCAACTGTACGGTTCACCTCACTTTTCATCTAAACTCATTTACCTATACCCGATTTTTTTAGCTATTTCCAAAAATACTTTCCCTTTTTTTGAACGGTTTTATGAACAAGTCGGCGTAAAAGTTCTAAACTAAAAGAAATGGAGATTGTATGGAGGTAAAGTATGCAACAGATGAAGGCCGATCCACATTATTTGTTTGATGTATTCGTTCGCTTGTATCGAATGGTCTTTTTGATGGAAGTGACGCCGAAAGGGTATCGTTACGTCCGTGTCAGTGAGCAAGGGAAGCGCGCGTCGTCGCTTCCGGACGATGTGAGCGGTCGCTATTTGCACGAGATGTATGCCCCGAACGTCGCGAACGAGTTGATTTTGCACTATGATGTGGTCGTTTCGTCTCGTGAGCCGGTCTATTTCATGTCAAAGATGAACATAGAAGCTAACACCGCACGCTTCGCCTCATCCATGCTCATGCCGCTCGAGGACGACACTGGAGAAGTGCGCTACGTTCTCGGTTTGACGACCGACTTGTCGGAAGATGCGGAGATGAAGCTACTCAG
Source organism: Exiguobacterium sp. SH5S13 (assembly GCF_004337085.1). NCBI lineage: Bacteria > Bacillati > Bacillota > Bacilli > Caryophanales > Exiguobacterium > Exiguobacterium sp. SH5S13. The sequence continues at coordinate 6,568 of NZ_SJUS01000031.1, forward strand.
CAGCATCGAGAACATCGATTATTTGACGGGCATGCCGAACTTGATGAAGGTGAAGCTCGAGCTTGAAAAACTGTTCGCCAAACGAGAGCGTGAGGAAGCGACGAGCGTCATGCGCTTCCATATCAACCGTTTTAAGATCATCCTGTCGCTCCAAGGGGTGGAGCGATCGCAACGTTTAATCAAAGAGATGACCCGTCACTTATCTGACTTGCTGCCGAAAGGCTCAATCATCGGTCGCGTCGACGGGGAAGATTTCATCGCCGTACTGCCGCATACCTCGATCGAGACGGCATACATGCACGGGGAACGTTTACTGACGACGATCGCGGATTACACATACCATGTCGCCGAGACCGAGTTCACCCTGTCCGGCTGTCTCGGCATCAGTTCTGGCAGTGAAGACGCCGACCAAGTGATCATGAACGCATCGACGGCGTTGCTCGAAGCAAGGCAAGCCGGTAAACAGATGATTAAAGTGTATGAGAAAGACGATTATATGCAGCACTACATCGACGAGATGACGATCGAGATGGAGCTTCATAAAGGATTGAAGGCAGGCGAACTCGGCGTCGTCTATCAGCCGAAAGTAGACTGTCGGAATGGCACCGTCCATTTCGAGGCGCTCGTCCGCTGGAAGAATACGGTGCTCGGAAACATTTCACCTGAAACATTCATCAAAATCGCGGAAAAGTCACTGTTGATCGAGGACATCACTGAGTTCGTGTTCGAACGCGTCTGCCGCGACTTGAGCGATCGACCCGGGTTGTTCAACGGCCGCCGTGTCGCGGTCAACTTGTCCCCGGTCTTGTTCCGTCAAGACTACGTCCGAAGCAATCTGATTCCGCTGCTTACGGCGTATGGCCTCTCAGCTGATCAGTTCGAGTTTGAGATCACGGAACATACGCTCATGCAGGAACCGCTCATCGGGATCCAGACAGTCGACTACTTGAAAGCGGCGGGATTCCACATCTTGATTGATGACTTCGGCGTCAGCTATTCGTCACTCAACTATTTGAAGATGTTCGACATCGACGGCATCAAGATCGACCGGTCGTTCATCAGTCAGCTCGATAAAGACAACGGATTAAAAGAATATGAGATCGTCAAACTGATCGTCGCACTCGCTAAAAAATTGAACTTAGCAGTCACGGCGGAAGGCGTCGAGACGGAAGCGCAGTACCGCGCGATCCAGCGGCTCGGATGCGACGACGTGCAAGGCTATTTCTTCAGCCGGCCGCTCTCGCTCTCTAACCTCGAGCCGGCACTTGAGACACTCGTCTGTCAATACGAGGCGCTGCGGTTAGACGGCTCGGACCGGTCCAAGTTAGAGGTGCGGTTCGATGAGACGGAGGCCGAGCGATTGAAAACAATCCTTCGGCTCGAAATTTTAGATACCCCGCGGGAAGAACGGTACGATCGCATCAGCCGACTCGTCGCGAAGACGCTCGGGATGCCGATCGCGCTCATCTCGATCCTGACAACGGACCGGCAGTGGATCAAATCGTGCCAAGGCACCGATCTCGAAAGTCCCCACATCGATCGGAAATGGACGCTATGTGACCGCGTCGTGACCGGCCGGGGACCACTCGTGATCGAAGACGTCAAAACCGCGGAGGCGTTGAGTGAAAATCCGTTGCTCGAAGGGATCGGCTTTTATGCGGGTGTGCCGCTTATGACGAGAAGCGGACACGTCATCGGAACGCTCTGCGTCACCGACGGAGTGCCCCGCTCGTTCGAGCATGAGGCGGTGCAGACGCTTGAAGATTTTGCGCGTTGGGTGATGGCCGAAATCGAATTGACCGAACAGGCACGTGCTCAAGAGCGGCGTCAACAGACACTCGAGTCGCTGTACGAGGTGACGGCCATCCAAGCCCCGTTTGCTGACAAGCTGAAGCGAATCCAAGAAGTGCTCAGGGAGTGGATCGGTTATTCGCATGCCGTCATCTTCTCGACAGAATCACGCCAGCGCGTCCTGTCCGCCGATGGGGATGCCTGGATCGATTGGACGGACGAGCGCCTGCAGCACGTTCATGCGCTGACGACGGTCGGGCATCAAAAATTGAAACGTTCGGAGCTCGTCCTCGAAGGGGTCGAATTCGCATCGATGATCAGCTTGCCGTTATCAAACGAAGGCAAGACGTTCGGATGGGTCGTCTTCCTGGCGGAGCAGGGCAGTTTAAACGATGTCGCCGATGCGGTGGCAATCCACGAGATGACGGACACGATCTTACTCGTGACCCGTTGGATGGAGAACGAGATTCGCCGAGAACGTAAACATCAGGAAGTGATCGAGCTCATCACAAAAGACGGGCTGACTAAATTGCCGAACCGTCACTCGCTCATGACGGACTTGAGACAGACGATGAATCGGAAACGGCCGGTGGCGCTCCTGTTCATCGATTTGGATGATTTCAAGCGAATCAACGATACGCACGGTCATCTCGTCGGCGATGAAGTGCTCGTCGAAGTGGCGAAACGTATCGGATCGTTCAGTCACATGCATGCAGGGAAAGCGTACCGGTTTGCCGGGGATGAGTTTTTGATTGTCATCGAGACAGGTCCGGAATCGCTTGAAGAAGCCGTTTTTGACCAACTATCGACCGTGATTTCCCGGGAAATCACGGTCGGGGACGGATTGGCGCTACATCTCTCGGCCAGTATTGGTGTCGCATATTCTGACGCTAGTTTGTCTTCCCTCGACACGCTCATCCATCATTCGGATGCGGCGATGTATATCGCTAAAAACGGTGGCGGGGACGGCTACTATATTTATGATTCGTATCAAGAAAACAAGTGAAAGAAAGGAGGGGGCTCATGCAGACGTTAAAACGCTACTCAGACCGCTTTTGGTATATGACGCCCGTTAGTGAGACGGACCGGCCAATCATCGGCGCGGTCGTCGGGGACACCCATACGCTCATGATCGATGCGGGCAATTCCGAGGCCCACGCGAACTTATTTTTAGACGCCTTGGCCGAGCGGGGGATCAGCCGTCCCTCGCTCGTCGCGTTGACGCACTGGCACTGGGACCACATCTTCGGTCTGTCGGCGTTACCAGATACCGTCTCGGTCGCAAGTAGGGCGACGAAAGCGAGGATGGAGCGTCTCATGCCATACAACTGGGACGACAAGTCGCTCGATGAACGCGTCGAGAGCGGCATCGAGATCGCCTTTTGTGCGGAGGCGATCCGGCTCGAGTTCGGGGACACCCGCTCGATGCAAGTCGTCCTACCGACCGTGACGTTCGACGACACATTGACGCTCGACCTCGGTGGCGTCCACGTCTTGTTGAAACACGTCGGGGGCGATCATACGGCCGACGCGATCGTCGCCTATATCCCGGAAGAGAAAGTGCTGTTTTTAGGGGACGCGCTATATGCGAACTTGTATGCCCCGTCTTGGCGGATGACGGCCGGGGAGACGCTACGGTTGTTGAGCGTCCTCGACACGTTCGAGGCCGAGGCGTACGTCTGGTCGCACGGTCAAGTGGCGACGCGGGCGGAGTATGAGAAAGACCGTGATACGTTACGGATTCTAGCGCGAATCAGCCTCGATTTCCCGGGAAATAAAGAGTTGATAACGGCTCAATACGAACGCTTGACCGGTCGTCTGGTTGACGAAGAAGAGCAAGAACTGATCACGTTTTTTGTGAACGGGTCAGGTGGTGAAGCGTGATGGACATCATCCGCATCCGTGAAGACGACGAGGCGTTCCAACAGTTTTTGACGAGTCGGTTGCGTGCGTTCAACGATGTTCATTCAGCGCATCACCGGGCGATCCGCAATGCCGACGTCCCGGTCGTCCAGTTGAAAGTGGAGCGTGACGGTCAAGTGATAGCCGGACTGTTCGGTAGCGTCTACTGGGGCTGGTTCGACCTTGACCGGTTATGGGTCGACTCCAACCATGCCGGTGAGCGGATTGGGACACGACTTCTCGAGGAAGGTGAGCGTCATGCCCGCGCACTCGGCGCCACGCAAGTAAAGCTGACGACATTTTCGTTTCAGGCGAAAGCGTTTTATGAACGTTTCGGCTACGAGGTGGCCGGCGTCATCCACGACTATCCCCCGGGCTCTGACTACTACATGATGACGAAACGTTTGACCGATGCATGAAAAAGGCGACTCGCGCGAGTCGCCTTTTTCAGTACACTTTATCCCCGTTGAAGATTGAGTTTTTCACCATGACGTAATCGACGGTACGTAACGCGTCGAGATTGTTCCCACCCGAGTATGAGATGGCCGACTGGAGGTCTTGCTCCATCTCGGTCAACGTGTCTTGAAGCGCCCCTTTGTGCTCGACGAACACTTTCTTGCCTTCGACGTTTTTCCGTTCCCCTTTTTGGAATTCAGAAGCCGACCCGAAGTATTCTTTGAGCAGTTTCCCGTCCTGCTCGAACGTCTCCCCCGGAGACTCGTCGTGACCGGCGAACAGTGAGCCGATCATGACCATCGACGCCCCGAAACGGACCGATTTGGCGATGTCGCCGTGCGTGCGGATGCCCCCATCCGCGATGATCGGTTTCGTCGCCGCCTTGGCACACCAGCGGAGCGCGGCGAGTTGCCAACCGCCTGTCCCGAAGCCGGTCTTGATTTTCGTGATGCACACTTTGCCCGGTCCGATGCCGACTTTCGTCGCGTCCGCCCCGGCATGCTCGAGCTCACGGACCGCTTCCGGTGTCCCGACGTTCCCGGCGATGACGAACGAGCCCGGAAGATGCTGTTTGATGTGTTGGATCATCCGGATGACCGCGTTCGAATGACCGTGTGCGATGTCGATCGTGATGAATTCTGGTGTATGTCCCGCTTCGGCGAGCTGTTCGACGAACCGATACTCGTCTTCTTTCACGCCGACACTGATTGACGCGTACAGGCCACGTCCGTGCATGTCTTCGATGAATCGTAGCCGCGTTTCCGGATTGAACCGATGCATGATGTAGAAGTAGCCGTTCTCAGCGAGCGAGAGCGCCACCTTCTCATCGATGATCGTCTGCATGTTCGCCGGGACGACCGGAAGGCGGAACGTGAGGCCGCCGAGCGTGACGCTCGCGTCACATTCTGACCGACTATCGACGACACATTTTGCCGGAATCAATTGAATATCTTCATAATCAAACACTTTATCCATCGTTTGCACCCCTATTTACGAACATTTTAATTGAGTTGTCTAGAAATACTTCGCCCATTCGGTAATGTAACGCATTTTTTGATGAAAGTCAAAGGGATGTAGCGAAAAAATGTATATTTTCAATACAATAACGTTATTTATAGTCTTAATGTTCGTGTTTAGGTTAAGAGTGTTAATGTTTCACGTGAAAAAAGACCGCTAGTCAGCGGTCTTGAAACATCACATATCGGTTGCGGCCGTTCGACTTGGCTTCATAAAGTGCGAGATCGGCTTGCTTGAGCAATCGTTTCTTTGTCATGCCTGATTGGTAACGAGCGACACCGACACTCGACGTCGTGACGAACGTGTGGCCTTCGATCTGCCACGGGTGCTGGAGCGAAGCGATCAGCTTGTCGGCGACCCGGTCAGGTGCTGACAAATCGGTATAGCGGATCAATACAGAGAACTCGTCGCCGCCGAAGCGGGCGATCACGTCTTGTTTCCGTAGCGCCTGGGTGAGACGGAGTGAGAACTGTCGCAGCAGCTCGTCACCGACGTCATGTCCGAGCGTGTCGTTGATCTGTTTGAAATGATCGATATCGAGCGAGAGGATGGCCAGCTCCTCGCCGTCCTCTTCGACCCTCGAGAGTGCCTCTTCTAAGTAAGCCAAGAAGTAACGGCGGTTCGGGAGCTCGGTCAGCGTATCGTGGTAGGCTAAGTGTTTTAGTTGTTTCTCGAGTACTTTACGCTGCATGATCTCACGGGTGACCGTTAAATAGTGCAGCAACGTCGCTTCTTCATAGATAGCCTGAATTTTCGTCTCGAGCCAAATCCATCTGCCATCGTGGTGTAGGTGACGAAACTCGAGAGTGAGCGGCTCACTGCCAGCCATCATCGCTTTGAGCTGTTGTCTCGTCGGCGTGACGTCTTCCGGGTGGATGAAGTCGAGCGTATTCTTACCTTCGTAAACCGCAGGCGCATAGCCGAGGACGCTCTGGTGGGACGGCGAGGCGTAGCGGACACGGCCGTCGCGCTCGAGGATACAGACGAGGTCACTCATGTTTTCCGTGATCAGCCGGTACTGGGTCTCACTTTGGCGTAACGCCCGTTCCATCTCTCGTTTCTCGGTCATATCACGCAGGACGGTCATCACAGCGGTCGCCCCTTCATAATCAATCAATAGACTGCCGATATCTATGTGTAAGTGCTGACCGGACGGCGTGACAAGGACGATTTCCGTGTCTTGGACAGGATCACCGAGCTGCAAGGCAGAAAGGCGTTTCCTCGTCGCCTCATGGTATTCGGCAGCGATATATGTAAAGATGGATTCGCTCTCGATATACGTCTCCCCGATCGTCTCTAACGCCACGGCGTTCGCATATAAAATCAGGCCGTCTTTATGGACGATGATCCCTTCTGGAATCGTCTCGATGAGCTGGCGATAGCGTCGTTCGCTCTCTTGTAAAGCTCGTTCGGCGGTCTTCTCCGGCGTATGGTCGATGATGATGGCGAACAGGCCGGTGATGTTGCCGCCGATTTCGATCGGGATGTTCAAGACGGCGAGGTCGAGCGCTTCACCCGTCTTTTGATGCGCCGTGACCCCGTACTTGTGGGGCTTTCCGGATAAGGCGAACTGGAGTCCTTCGCAGACGAGCGGTTGTTCCGAGTCCGGCAGCCAGTCGAGGAACGAACGGTTGATGAAGTCGGCCTCGCAATAGCCGGTGATGTTTGTGACGGCAGGATTGATCGACTTGACCCGAAGTTCGGGGTCGAGCACGAAAATGCCGTGGGGCGAGTAGCGGCGCAACGACTCATGCTGGTCACGTAAAATCGATAGCTCGAGCTCACGCCGTTTCCGCTCCGTCACTTCCCGAACGACCGAGATGACGTGGGTGCAGGCACCGGATTCGTCAAATACCGGCGTCACTTCCGACTCGAAATAATGAAGCGGCAACAAGATCACATCTTGGTACTCGAGTGTTTCTGAGTAGAACGAATCAGCGAGGCGGCAGTCTTCATAGACGATGCTCTTTCGTGCGCGAATCGCCTCGTCATAATGGTGGGTGATGAGTGCGGCTGTCTCGGCCGGAACCATGTCGCCGACACACTTTCCGACGTCAGCGTCTGTCCAACCGATGGCCTGCTTCCCCGGCTCGTTCACAAATACATAGCGATAGGTGGAACCGTCCACTTCCATGAAGAACACAAAATCCGAGATTTTGTCGAACGTCTGGAGCAGGATGGAAGAATGGTGTTGGATCGTCTGGTCGGCGCGCATAATGTCCCTCATTTCAGTCGAATTTTTGACACGTCATTCTTATATTACAACATTCATAAAAAGATGTGTGAACATTCCAAAAAAGACAGGACTGTGAAAGTCCTGTCAGGCAGCTTGTTTGAGACGGTCCCGTTCTTGGCGGCCGTTCATCACGTAATACAAGAAAATCGTGAAGGCGACGACCCCGGCGAGCAACAGATAGATGGTAGAGAAACCGGTCAGCGGGATGAGTAGCCCGATGAAGTAGGGACCGAAACCGAGCCCGGCGTCGAGGGCGATGAAGAACGTCGACGTCGCCATCCCCATCCGTCCAGGTGAGGCCGCCTTGACGGCGATGGCCTGTGTACCGGACTGGATATTGCCGAAGCCGAGCCCGATCAACGCGCCGGCGAGTAAAAGGCCCAAAGCGCTCGTCGCTTGGCTAAGGACGAGCAGCCCGACCGCGAAGATGAAGATGGCCGGATACATGACGACGTTGGCGCCACGCGCGTCCATGAGCCGTCCCGTGATCGGGCGCGACAACAGGACGGAAATCGAATAGACGAGGAAGAAGACGCTCGCCGCTTCGACGAGGTCGAGTTCGGTCGCGTAAAAGTTGATGTAAGACAAGACGCTCGAAAAGCTGAGCGCGGCGATCACGATGATGAGCGCGATCGGTAACGCCTTCGGCTCGACGAACGCCTTAAGTGACAACCCGCGAACGATTTCCGGATTGTCGGCCTCGGGAACGGTGACGAACAAGGCGCTCACTAAACTGACGACGCCGACGACGAGACAAGCGATAAAGATGGTCGAGAAACTCGTATATTGGCTCATCAGCAAGCCGACGAACGGGCCGATGGCGGTGGCGAGCGTCGAGCTCATGCTGTAGTACCCGATACCTTCACCTTTTCTCGCTCCGGGAATGATCTGTGCGACGATCGTGCCGGTCGCTGTGCTCGATAAACCCATGCCGAGACCGTGCACGAAGCGGGTGAACAGTAGGAAGCCGACGCCGAGGTCGACGAAATAGAGCAGGATCGTGGCCGTGAAGAAGGTCAGCCCGATCAACAGCGTCTTGCGCCGTCCGATCGAATCGATCAATCGTCCGATGAACAGCCGGCCGACGAGCGTACCGATGATGAAGATCCCGGTCACGAGACCGGCCTCACTTGTCGTCGCGCCGTACGTCGAAACGGCGTGGACACCGATCGTTACCATGAGCAGGAAAAAGATGAGCGTCAAGAAGAAGTTGACGAGTGAGATGATGAGGAAGTCTTTCGTCCATAATTTTTGTGCGGTCAATTGCATCGGCGATGAGGCCTCCTTATTTGTTTGAACCTAAATAGTTAGTAAACATAACTAAAGGAGTATAGCAAATTGATGAGAGCTTGTCAGAGACGACGCATTGTGCACGAAAAACCGATTCGCGTGAGCGGATCGGTTTTTCATTAGATCAAGTGGCGGCGGTACCAGAGGACGATCGGTACGAGAACGAGTGAAACGATCCCACCGAGCAGTGATAGCGTCAAATAGCTCGACTGGGAGGCGATGATACCGGACAGCATGCCGCCCGAGGCGCCGGACAAGGCGATCCAGACGTCGACCGATCCTTGCGTCTTCGCTCTCGTCTCGGGTGTCGTCGCATCGACCAAGATGGCCGTCCCACTGATGAGACCAAAGTTCCAACCGACACCGAGCAAGACGAGACCGACGATCAACAAGAACAGCGAGTCGGCCGGTGCGAACGCCGCGACGACGCCTGCGAAGAATAACGTCACCCCAGAAGCGATGGCCATGATTTCACGGCCGACTTTGTCGACGAGCACGCCGGTCACGAGCGAGGGTAAATACATCGCACCGATATGGAAGCCGATGACGAGACCGACCGCGCTCAGTTCATGGCCGTGCTGCCGCATGTGGACAGGTGTCATCGTCATGATGGCGACCATGACGATTTGGCTGAGCACCATGACGAAAGCACCTACGTACACGCCAAGACGAGAGTGGACTTCTTCGGGTTGACGTTGCGTCGCGTCTGTCGATTGCTTCCGTTTCGATTCGATGGCTCGGGCGACGAGGAGCGGGTCAGGGTTCAAAAACACGATCAAGATGAGACCGGCCACGAAGTAGGCGGCTCCCGCGAGTAAAAACGGACCAGAAAGCGTCGGGATGCCGATGGCGTCAGCAACCCGCCCCATCGGTTCGACCAAGTTCGGTCCGGCGACGGCACCGAACGTCGTCGATACCATGGCGATACTGACCGCGGTCGCCCGTTCGGTCGCATTCGCCAAATCCGTTCCGGCGTAACGGGCCTGGAGGTTACTCGCCGTCCCGGCCCCGTAAATGAGGAGCGACACGAACAAGAGCGGTACGCTCTCGAACGCGGCGGCAAAGATGACACCGAACGCACCGAGGGATCCCGTCAAGAACCCGGTCGCGAGTCCGAACCGGCGTCCGACCCGTTGCGATATCATCCCGATCAGAAACGCGGCGCCGGCAGAGCCGAGCGTGAACAGCGCCGTCGGTACACCCGCATACGCATCGGTCCCGAGCAGGTCGCGGGCGAGGAGCGCCCCGACGGTTATGCCTGCGGCGAGGCCGGCACCCCCGAAAATTTGAGACAGCACGACGACGAACAACGTCCGTTTATACAGACGGCGTTGTTGCTCGGTGTCGGTCACATATGAATCAATCTTATTTCGCATGACACGATTCCTCCTCCATCAACTTATACCCCACCTAGTATAACGTTTGCAGGCGTGGAAAAGAAGGGTGGACAAAAAAGGACTCGACTCGAAAATACCGAGTTGAGTCCTTCCGTTCGTGAATCGTCAAGCGCGGTCCCAGAACCGGGCTTTGGCAATCCCGTCGATGAACGTGTCGAATCCGTCGAGACTGTGCTGTTTGAACGTGTAGACGCCAGGTTGGTCCGTCTTGACGCGGCACTGATCGAGCACTGAATCATCGTGTAAGTGCAAAGCGAGCGGCTTGAAGTGTTTATACGTGTTCTCGATAAACTCGAGGACGTCGTCTTCGACCGAACTCGCGGCGCTGACGAGGAAAGCGGCGTCGAACAGGCTCGAGTCGACCGTATCGTACGTCTCTTTCACTTTGAGGTCACCGAGCGTGTACGATTTCTTCCCGACGAGGCTATAGTTCACTTTTTTGTCGGCGAGCGCTTGGACCCACGCCTTCACTTGCGCGGCATCGACATCACCGGCGAGAAGGACGGCGACGCTCTTCGTATCCGGTTTCGAGATCGTGTCCGCCATGCTGAGGGCAGGCGATGTTTTGTCCGAGACGACTTCGTTGTTCTCGGCAGGCAGTGCGACGCCTAAGTTGTCGGCGACGACCGAGGCGAGGTGACGGTCGATCCGGTTCAACAAGTCGACGGCGTTTTCTTTCACCATGTCTGATTCACACTTGCCGAGCTCGAAGCTGTAGGCGTCTTGAATGTGCTGCTTTTCGACCGGGGTCATGCTGTTGTAGAACATTTTGGCTTGTGAGTAGAAGTCGAGGAAGCTGTCGCTGCGGCCACGGACTTTGTGACCATCGACTTTCTCTTGGTAATGCTCAAATCCACCTTGGTCGACCGGCACCGGTGCTGGCTGATTGTTGTTGAGCGCGTTTTTATGGTAGCTCGTCTGGCCTTTATGGACCGACATTTGATGCATGCCGTCGCGTTGATTGTTATGGAACGGACAGACCGGTTTGTTGATCGGGATCTGATGGAAGTTCGGTCCGCCGAGACGTGACAGCTGTGTATCTGTGTAGGAGAACAAGCGCCCTTGCAGGAGCGGGTCGTTCGAGAAGTCGATACCGGGAACGATATGCCCTGGATGGAATGCGACCTGTTCGGTTTCGGCGAAGAAGTTATCGACGTTCCGGTTGAGCGTCATCTTCCCGACAAGTTTGACCGGGATCTCTTCTTCCGGCCACAGTTTGGTCGGATCGAGGATGTCGAAGTCGAACTTGAACTCGTCTTCGACTGGGATCATCTGCAGACCGAGTTCCCATTCCGGGTAGTCGCCTTTATCGATCGCCTCATACAAGTCGACGCGGTGGAAGTCGGCGTTTTTCCCGACGGCCTTTTGCGCCTCGTCCCACACTTGCGAGTGGACACCGAGCTTCGGTTTCCAATGGAACTTGACGAAATGGGCTTTCCCTTCCTTGTTGACGAGTCGGAACGTGTGAACGCCGAACCCTTCCATCATGCGAAGGCTGCGCGGGATCCCGCGGTCGCTCATCGCCCACATGACCATATGGGCCGTCTCATGGTTTTGCCCGACGAAGTCCCAAAACGTATCGTGGGCACTCCCGCCTTGCGGGACTTCTGTATGCGGTTCCGGTTTCACGGCATGGACGAGGTCGGGGAACTTGATCGCGTCTTGGATGAAGAAGACCGGAATGTTGTTCCCGACGAGGTCGTAGTTGCCTTCGTCCGTATAAAACTTCGTCGCAAATCCACGGACGTCACGGACCGTGTCGCCGGATCCGCGCGAACCTTGCACCGTCGAGAAGCGGACGAAGACAGGCGTCACTTTCGCAGGATCGTTCAGGAAATCCGCTTTCGTATAGTCGGCGAGCGATTCGTATACTTGGAATTCACCGTGGGCACCGACGCCGCGCGCGTGAACGATCCGTTCCGGAATCCGTTCATGGTCAAAGTGCGTCATTTTTTCACGGAAGTGGAAATCTTCGATGAGCGTTGGTCCCCGAAGTCCCGCTTTGAGCGAGAACTCATCCTCCGCCATCTTCAGTCCTTGGTTCGTCGTCAGTCCTGCTGCTTGTTCATTGTCGATCGTATGTTGTTTCAACTGTTCTTCTTTTTTATTCCCCATCATGTTGCCTCCCCATAAGTATGCTCTCCCGACGTAAGCCGTGATTGACCTACTGTACGGTTTTTCCCTAACGCTACGAGAAGAAACCCCCATTTTAAAATGGGGGTCGGTTAGCGCAGCATCGACAACGTCTTCGTCGTTCCATCTGATAAGGTGTATCGGACGATATAGTGGCGGGAGGTCGTCTCCATTTTGTAGGAACTGATTTTCGTCGGTTTTTCCCCGATGTGAAGGAGTGTCAAGTACGTCACACCTTTCCCGCGCTTTGTTGTCGCGACTTGATTTCGTTGTTGCCAATCGTAATCGCGGTACGAGACGTGACTCGACCCGACGGCGAGTTTTGGAATCGAGCCGACCTCAAGTTGCAGGAGATGGAGCGAGCGGCCAGTCGCGTCTTTGAAGTAAGCGTATCGACTGCCACTCGCCACCCGGTGCAATCCGACACCGAGATGGAACCGCTGGACGAACGATTCGGTCACCGGACTCGTGACCCGGTCATAGACGAGCACCGTCCCGTCACGGTCATAGGCGAGACGCCGAGTGTGCGACATGCCGTTCCCGATCAATTGGCTCGTCGCGGAAGCCGTCCACTGAATCGAGGAGGTCCCGACCGACGTGATCTGGCTTCGTCGCAAGTTGCTCGGGATCAATCGGAAGCTTTGCCCGGCAACGTGAACCGTATTGTGAGCAGCGGCTTGGAGCACGACGTTCCGTTCAGGACGCTTCGTGTACGCATAACGTCCGCTCTCGACTAGGAAATCGCGGCCGTAACCGTACAAGTCGATGGACAGGTCGTCAGCATGTTTATGGATGTTGCTATGGTAACCAGCCGTCATCGTCACTTGGACGGCGTCTTGGAACGGTCCGGAGCGTCCTCCCCAATGTTGCCTGAAGAATGCGTATTGATTGGACAGTCGGCCTGCCTTGACCGTAGGCTGCACTCCGGCCTTACCTCCCGTCATCGCATAGAGGAGGTGGGGATACCGTTCAATGTAAGGGATGGCGTCCGTTCGGTGGGTGATGGACGGTGTGTCGCCGAACATCGGCAACGTGCCGTTCGGTTTGAGCATATACGTGAGCGCCACCGGCATGTCTTTCACGTCACGCATTCGACTCGACAGCGCAAAGCGGTTCGCCGACGCCCAATCATTGAAGCGGGCGAGTGTGTCATATAGATAGATTTGATAGTAGGGTGAGTGTTCGAGATGGACGCCGTCCGCACTCAAACTATGGTTCAGTTGTCTCGTCAGTCGGGTCGTGGCAAGCCCTCGCCAAGCCGCAGAGCGGTCAAAGGATCGATGCGTCTCGGCAACGGCCGAGAGCGCCATGTCTTGAAAGATACCGTGGTTGTTATTCGGTTTATAAAAGCTCGTCTTCGCCAAGAGCGTCGCGTGTTCATAAAGTGTTTTCGCAAACAGTTGTGAGAACGCTGGGTCAGTATTGACACGCGATGTCCGGAATACGTTCCAAAAATTGAGCAAATGGAACGTACGGATCGCGGTACCGTGGTCATGGTAAGGCCATGGGTGGCGCGTATAGGCTGAAATCGGATATTGCTTCGTCCAGCTCGAGATGATTCGCTTCCCGTAACGGAGATACTCATCTTGTCCGGTGGCGGCGTAAGCTTGCGTCAGTTGGTTAAGTGTCGTGAAATAGTGAATTTGAAACTTGAATGAGTTTGAATCGACGTTTGGGACGTACTTGTCGAATCGATATGTATCAATATTTGGGACGCGCAACTGATAGGGTGGTGATGGGATATACCAATTCCCCTTTATGGCGGCGTTGGCTCGGGCGATGGCAGTCGAGTCTTTCAGCTTGTCGTAATAGTAGGGGATGTGTCCGCGCGTCAGCGTCCTCATGTATTCGTGAATAAGCCGTGTGTTTGCCGAGTCCGCAATCGCGGTTAACGATAGGTTCGTCGAAATCAGTTTTCCATCTTGCTTCCTTACGTACCAGGTCGTTCTTCCGTCAACGAGGCGATAGTAGGCACCCGATGTCGTGACGGCTCGAAATATTTTCGTGCTTTTTAGCGTCGTCTTCGGGATGAGTGTCTTGCCTGAAAATTGATAAAGTATGGTGCCGGCGGAGACGCTTACTTGATATGGGGCTGGCGTCGCAGCTTCGACGTTTTCGGGTGAAATACTAATGTTGATCAGGAGCAATAAAACCAAGACGATAACGGAGCGTCTCATAAAGTGTCGTCCTTTCTGGAGCACGATTCAGCAAAAAATCCCTGCCCCATACAGTTAGCCGTTGGGGGAGGGAAGTCCTGCTTGTTTAGTGAACGAAAGGTGTCACAACGCTGCCCAAACGCTCTGCTTCAAGACGATATGCTGCACTTTTTCAGGCTCGAGATCGTATTTCGTCGAGATGGTCCGGGTCACTTTTGCTTTCAAATCAGGGTCGTTGGATTGTTTCGCCTCGTAAATCTTGTTCCACTCTTCCCAGACACGTACCTCGCCTTCAGATAGTTGGCCGGTCCATTCCTTCTCGCGAAGTTGCCAACCGAACACCATGTCGTCGTAGTCGCCGGCCTCGACCGTCTCGGCGAGCGACCAGTCGCCTCCTGGCGCGTAGACGGCCTGACCGAGGGGAGAGTCCGTGCCAATATACGCCTCGTGATCATAAAAACGGATCAACGCGGCTTGGAACGTGTCTCGTTCGGTCACGTCACGCATGACGTCATGGCTGATGGACTGGAGCGTCTCGACGTCAGGACGTCCGTGGACGACGACATCGTATTCATAGCGGACCGCGTCATCTTCATGTATCGGTTTGCTCGCTTCAATCGTATAAGTTGCTTCGTGCTGAGACATCTGCTCGGTTTTGTCTTTCTGTTTCGGCGGGTCATTCGGCCACACGTAAGCGGTGAACGCGATGGCAGGGACGAGCAGCAGCGCTCGTCTCAGACGATATACCCACTTCGGTTTTCGTTTCGATTTCATGGTTATCACTTCCAATCTTATGTATGAAAAAATCCCCTGATCGCCAGGGGATTAACGCGTCCGATCTAATCGTACGAGCCGTGCATCCGAATTGTCGATGCCGCGCACTAAATCACTCAAGATTTTAGAACCTAACATGCTGTAAACCGTACCGTTACCGCCATACCCGAGCAGGTAGAACAGGTTTTTCCGGTCCGGGTGTTCCCCGATGAAGGGCAGGTGGTCGATTGATTCACCGAACAGAGCTGCCCAAGCGTATTCGACTGTCAAATCGTACATCGGGAACAGCGCCGCGACTTCTTGGCGAATCCGCTCGGCCCGATTACGGATGAGCGCGTCACTATGAGGTGTCTCTGGTTTTTCCTCGTCGAGGCCACCAGCGATGATCCGGCCATCGACCGTCGTCCGCAAGTAGAGGTAAGGACGCTTCGTCTCCCAAATGAGCGCCTGTCCGTCCCAATCCTTGAAATCCTTGATTGGATTCGTCGCGATGGCGTAGGAACGGTTGAGCTCGATGCGATGGGTGTCGAGCAGTGGTGCCGGCCCGTAACCGGTCGCGAAGATGACGTGTCCAGCTTTGAACGTCCCGTCTGGCGTCAAGACGAGCCAGACGTCTCCGTCAGGTACGACCTCCGTCACGTCCGTCTCCTCGAAAATCGGAACGTCGTTCATCGATAGGTGGCGAACGACTTGGCGGCTGAGCGTGAGCGGGTTGACTTCAGCATCGCCTTTTGTGATCAGTGCGGCCGGTTTATCAAATGGGAACCGGTCTTGGAGTGCCGTTTGATCAAGCCATTCAGCGTCAAACCCGTGCTTGGTGAGCATCTCATATTCACGTTTCAGTTTGGAGACATCTGCCTCCTCGCTCGCGAAGCAAAGGCTGTCGCGTCGGATGTAGACGTCTTTTGCATCGACGGTCTCGGCGACCTCGTCGAGCGCATCGACCGCCTCCCTACATAATTTATAGAAGCGGACGGCATCGACTTCCCCGATCTGATCAGCGAGCTCATGCAACATGATGTCGTTTGAATACTGGATGAGCCCAGTGTTCGCCGCCGTGCTTCCGGCTCCGACTTTCCCTTTGTCGAGGACGGCGAAGTCGATGCCGTCCTTATAAAGCGTGTAAGCCGTCAATGTGCCGGACATGCCGGCTCCGATGACGAGCACGTCGTACTGTTCTTTTTGGATCGGTTTTTGTAAGACGATCTGTTCCGACTCAGTGATTGGCCAATATAAGTTCCCGTTGTGCATTTCCATGACGTCATCCTCCGATAATCAGCATCTTCTTCTTAATGCCCGAATTTTGAGATTGAAAACGCAAAAAACCGCAGACGAGATGTCTGCGGTCGAATTCATTATTTTTTGACGACGACTGTTTTAGTAGACGCGCCTTTCGTATACGTGATGCGTTTGACGTTCTCGGCACCACGAATTTCCGCAAGGTTCGTCCCGTCGACGATGACTTCTTTGACGGTCGCGCCTTTAAAGTCGATGATGGCACCGGCTTGTTTCGGCTTCACTTGAACGACGACGTTTTTGAGCGGGTCACCCGTCAATTCCGTGTAAACGCCACGCACGAAGATGCCGTTCTTGAAGTTCGTCCCTTTACCGATCGTCACGCCGATGAAGTCGTCTTGAAGGACAAGACGGGCAGCCTTATTGTTCTCGACCGTGTAGCGTTTCACGTCGACAACGGGTTCCGGTGTG
Source organism: Exiguobacterium sp. SH5S13 (assembly GCF_004337085.1). NCBI lineage: Bacteria > Bacillati > Bacillota > Bacilli > Caryophanales > Exiguobacterium > Exiguobacterium sp. SH5S13. Next base: position 23,427 of record NZ_SJUS01000031.1, read on the forward strand.
AGGTCGATTTGCGCGAGGACCGGATCGTGGTCACTGGCCCGGCCCGACATCTCTGTGAAGTCGGCGTTGACGTGGATCATATCGATCTCGGTCGTTGCCGCTAAACGGTTCGACACGAGGATGTGGTCGAGCACTTGCGAGTTCCCTTGGTAGACGTAAGAGTAACGGTCGACGGCAGGGACTTTCTCGACCATGTTCGTCATCAAGTCACCTTTGAAGATTTGAAGCGCGTCCGAGAACTCGAAGTCGTTGAAGTCACCGAGGGCGACGACGTTCGCATCCGGGTTATCGGCTTTCACGTCCGCTACGAAGTTGTGGACGAGTTGTGCGATTTTTTTCCGTTGCACTTCACTGCCGAGCACGACCGGCTGTTGTGAACCGAAGAAGCCGGTGTCGCCGCCTTTTGAATTCCAGTGGTTGGCGATGACGACGACGTTCTCGCCTTGGAAGTCGAACTGGGCCGCGAGCGGCTTACGTGAGCTGTTGAATGCTGGGTCGAGTGGCGCGATTCGGCCCGGGTTATGTGTCAATTTTCCGTTTTCGTAACCGACAGCCGTTGTCGCGTCACCGGCAGGGATGCCTTCCGTGAGCGAGACGCGCTCCGGATTGTACAAGAAGCCGACACGAATGTTGGCGTTCGGTGCGCCGCCATCTTGATTGTTCTCCGGATCGATGTTGACGTACTTGTACGACTTGCCTCCGATTGAGACGATATCATCGATCAAGCGTTGATAGCTTTGGTCAGCTGCAGCATCTCCTGTGCTTTGACCGTTGTTGTCTTGAACTTCGGTCACGCCGATGATGTCCGGGTTGTTCAACTCTTCGACGAACGCTTTCGCCAGTTTGAGCGCCTTCTCGTCCGACGTCTCCTTCACGTTGTTCGAGAAGTTCTCGAGGTTGTAAGAAGCGATCGTCAACTTGTCTTCTTCTGCCTCGATGAATGTCGTCTCACGCTTGGCATCACCTTTGACGAAGGCAGCTTTCATCTCATCGAGACCTGCTTGAATTTTGTAGTTTCCATATGAATAACCGACGACACCGACGATCGGTCCGTTGAAACGGTCACCGGTCGCGACATCGAACTCACGCGCTTCTGCGTTCGGTTCGAGACGGAACTGGATCCGTTCCGGGTTGGCGTCGTCTTTTTTGAGGAGCACGCCGCCGTTGAACGTCTCGGTCGGTGTCCCTTCGAGAACGGTCACGAGATCGCCGTACTGCTGCGGCGACACCGATTTGAGATTTCCGGTCTCGACGCGCATCCCTTCCAAGCTTTCCCAGAAATCGATGGCGCCTTTGTCTGGATTGAAGACGGCGAGGGCGTCGCTGTCGATAAACTCGTTCGGTAAGTTCGACTCGTCAATCTTCACTGGCGTCGGGAGTGTGACGCCACTCTTCACGACATCGACTTGTCCGTTGCGTGTATCGATTTGTGTCATCAACATATCTGTCCGTTGGCGATCGCTATAGCCTTCGACCGCATACTCGCTGACGACACCTTTCACGCTGACGAGGTCTCCGACTTGAATGCCGGCGATCGAACGGCCGCCATACAAGATGATGCCTTCTGACGTGCGTGCGTCTTGGTCTGCTTCCATGTCCGGTGTTTGAATGTAGTAATACGTCGTTCCCATCGAGACGAACGTGTACGTGACGATTCCTTCGACGCCTTCGACCGTTTGGCCGTTCATCGGTGACGTATGGCTCGCGCCTTGGATGTCGTGGATGCGGATCTTATCCGTGATCTTATAGTCGTACGTCGTCACGGCGCTGAACGCATCGCCTGACTTGACGGCGACTTTGAGCGTCTTCGTCGTTTCGACACGGACTGGATTTGTATAACGTGTCCCGTTCACTTTCGGGTCTGACCCGTCGAGCGTGTAATAGATCTCAGCGCCCGCAGTCGTCGTCGAAAGCGTCACGTCTTGAGGTCCGACGAACGTGCCGGCGCCTGGCTTCGCTGTCGCAGGGCGGAGGACAGATGCGTCAATGACCGTGTCAGACGTGTCGCGCGGAATGATTTGATAGGCATCATCGAACTGTTGAACGATCCCGGTGATTGATGAGTAATTGACGTCTGTCTGTAAGTCGAGACTGCCGCGCTCGTCGCGGATGATAAACTCTTTCGTCCCGTCTGTCGCCGTCAAGTTTTGGCCGCTGCCTGAGAGTGTGACGTTGTTCACGGTGACGAGTTCAGACTCGACGTCTTCGTTGACTTGATCGCCCGTGACGACTTGTGCGGTCGGTACGTTTGACGTTTGTTTCGAGACGACGACGGCGCTGTTCAATTGAAGGAGTTCACGATATGAACCGACGACACCCGTGACGACGACTTCGTCACCGACGTTGACGGCGAGCGAAGTCGGTCGGACCGATAGGCCGCCAGTCGCGTCTTGGATTGAAATCGTATTGGCGAGTTTTGCCGTGACGACACCTTTAATCGTGACCGTCTCGCCTTCAGCTTTCGTGCGGGCATCATTGATCGAGATTGGTGTCACTGGTGCCGGTGGTTCTTCCGACCCGCCATCCCCATACTCGACACCTTGGAACGTGTGCTTACCGAGATCCGTGAACGAATCGGTCGGGAGCGAGGTCCATTCGGTGGCCGGATCGAACGCATCCGTACCGTTAGCATCTCCGGTCGTGACCGTATCTTTACGAATCAACGTCTGGTCAGCGGTTGCGACGCTTGTTCCCCATTTTGTGCCCGGGTCGACACCGATTTGACCGAAGACGTCGAGCACAGTGTCACCTTTTTTCAAGACGAGCGTGTCATCACCGTTAAAATTCGTCACACCGCTCGTCGCATTTGATTTTGCCTTGAGCGCCTCACTCGCACTGCCGTTGACGATGACATACGTGCCACCCGGTTGCAGGGTCCCCGTCAAGTTGAGCGTCGTTCCAGGAGCCGTCCCGCCGTTTGAATACAGTTCGAGCTTGTAGGCAGAGAGGTCGATGGCTGAATCGGTTCCGTTGAACAATTCAATCGCTTTGTTGTTGCTTGATCCTTCAATATACTCCGAGATGAATAAGTCTGCTGCGTTCAACGTTTCGGCTTGTACGTTTGCCGCGATCGGCGTCATGCTGCTGACGATCAGTCCGGCTGATAAAGCGAGGCCGGTCATTTGTTTGAGTGAACGTGCTTTTGGTTTCCCCATGTTGTAGTCTCCCTTTGGTATGTAGATGGCCGATACGATTTCCCAATTCGTTTGGTCACTTGTTGAGCGTTTAGCCCCCTCCTAGTTAATACGAGAAATGATAGCGCTTACATTAATCGACTATTACCCACGAAAATGGCTCGTTACGACTCCATCGATTGGTGTATTTCACTATCATTTACCAACTTTGCAACTACATGTTAAACATAACTAAGCAGACGTTAGAACTCAATCTCCTTTTCACGAAGTTCCTATTACATTTTAATGACAAGGTAATGAGTTTTTGGATTTTTCCCTTTTAGGTTGACGACAAGGCCATGAACTCTTACAATTCATTAATACAAATTAAGTGTATCGGTTAACTGTGGATTAATAGGGAGGAAACGAATGACAACGACTACTTATCCGGTCATCCCGGGAGCGGGGACATTTTATTATGAAGGGAATCAAACCGGGATATTATTATGTCACGGTTTTAATGGGACGCCACAAAGCGTGCGCGATGTCGGGATCGACTTGATGGAAAAGGGCTTCACAGTGTATGCCCCTCGCTTGACGGGGCACGGGACCGACCCCGAGGACTTTAGATGTTCGACGAGCAAGTGCTGGTATGAGAGCATGGAAGCAGGTATCCGCTTCTTGCGCGAGCGATGTCGCGACGTCATCGTCGTCGGACAATCGATGGGCGGGACGCTCGCCTTGAAAGCCGCGCTCGCCGGCCTTGCCGACGCCGTCATCACGATCAACGCGGCGTTGTCTGTACCGGGCTACGCGTGCCATGCGGCTGACGACGTCTGTCGCTTCATCGACGAGGACGAGCCGGATATCAAGGCAAATGACGTGTATGAGATCGTCTACGACAAAGTACCGACGTCGGCCATTCGCGAATTGCTCGCTTTGATCGAGGAAGTTCGGCCTCGTGTGTCGGACGTGGACGTTCCGACGTGCGTCATCCATTCCGCTGTCGACCACGTCGTCCCGCCGGAAGATTCGATATGGTTGTATGACAAAATTCAGGCGCCGAAGCAACGTATCGTTTTGGAGCAATCGTACCATGTGGCGACGATGGACCATGATCGCGGTCGATTAGCCGACGCGATCGGTACGTTCTGTGAACAAGTGACGACGGTTGAACAAATGTAGTCTCTAAGACTGCATTTTTATTTGCACTTCTTTGCAAACGCTTGCACTAATGCTATTGTAAGATTAGATTTACTCAAACAGTGGTATGTACCTTCATTGATACTAATCGTAGGCTTAGGAGGAATTTGACGTATGGAGACGGCGTTCAGACAAAGTGAGAAGCAAGGCATCGCCCGGGCATGGTGGAAAGAAGCCATCGCCTATCAAATATACCCGCGTAGTTTCAAAGATTCGAACGGGGACGGCATCGGCGACCTCCGTGGCATTATCGAAAAACTTGATTACTTGGAAGACCTCGGCATCGATGTGATCTGGCTCTGTCCGATGTACAAATCACCGAACGATGACAACGGTTATGACATCAGCGATTACGAAGACATTATGGAAGAGTTCGGGACGATGGAAGATTTCGATGCGCTGCTGAGCGCGGTCCATGCGCGAGGGATGAAGCTATTGCTAGACCTCGTCGTCAACCATACGTCAGACGAACATCCATGGTTCGTCGAATCGAAAAGTTCGAAAGACAACCCGAAGCGGGATTGGTATATATGGCGAGACGGATCAGAAGACGAGCCACCGAACAACTGGGCCAGCATTTTCGGCGGCTCGGCCTGGGAATATGACGCGGCGACCGAGCAGCACTACCTTCACGTGTTCTCTAAAAAACAGCCTGACTTGAATTGGGAGAACGAAGAAGTGCGCGGTGCGGTCTACGATATGATCAACTGGTGGCTCGATAAAGGAATCGACGGGTTCCGGGTCGATGCGATCAGCCACATTAAAAAGATGCCGACCGAGACGATGTTGCCTTCCCCGGATGGCAAACGTCACGTCACGGCGTTCTCGATGTATTCAAATATCGAGGGGATCCACGAGTATCTCCAAGAGATGAAGCGCGAGACGTTCGCCAAGTACGATATCATGACGGTCGGCGAGACGAACGGAATCGAGCCGAAAGCAGCCGACCTGTGGATGGGACCGGAAAACGGGGCGATGAACATGGCGTTCCATTTTGACCACGTCGATATTATGCGCAAGTCCCGGCTCGCCCCGCTTGACGTCGTCGAACTGAAACGTATTTTTGACAAGTGGCAACAAGGATTGCTTGAAACAGGGTGGAACGCCCTCTATATCGAGAACCATGATATGGTGCGTGCCGTCTCGCTCGTCGGGGACGAGAACCATTATTGGCGCGAGAGTGCGACCGCGCTCGGAATGATGTACTTCTTCATGCACGGGACGCCGTTCATCTATCAAGGGCAAGAAATCGGTATGAAGAACGTGCCGTTGCCATCGATTCACGACTACGATGACGTCGCGACAAAGAACGAGTACTTCGAACGGATCGCGAACGGGATGAGTGAAATCGACTCGATGCAACACGTGTGGGGGACGTCGCGCGACAACGTCCGGACGCCGTTGCAATGGGACGCCTCGCTGCACGGCGGCTTCTCGTCAGCCACCCCGTGGATGCCGATCCATGCCGAATATGAGACGTTGAACGTGGAAGCACAGTCTAAAGACGTGAACTCGATTCTGTCGTTCTACAAGGCGATGATCCGACTGCGCCGAGCCGAGGAGACGTTCACGTATGGAAGTTACCGCGATCTCGTGCCGGAACATCTGCAAGTATTCGCGTATGAGCGCAAGTTCGAGCAACAATGCTTTTATGTGCTCGTCAACTTGACGGCGAATCCGGCCGAGACGACGTTGCCTGGTCTTGACGAGGCGACACTCGTCTTGACAAATGAGGTGGACCCGGAACCGATCGAGCAAGACACGTTCATGCTGAAGCCGTTTGAAGCCCGGTTATATCGCTTATAATGACGAGACACCTTCCATTCGGGAGGTGTCTTTTAGGAGGGGATCAGTATGCATCAGATCGAACTCGGGAACGACGACGTCACGGTTCGATTCATCATTGCTGAGGCTAATCGTACGACGCTAAAACTCGTCCTCGCTCGCGACGCAGAAATGGTCCGGACGGCTGACTATGTCTCGTTTGGACGAGACCTTACCGAAGCGTATGAGCAATTGAGCGGTAAGGCCCACCTTCAAAATGAGAGCGGCCGGACGATTTTAACGATTGCGTTCGAAAGGGGACGGGTCGATGTCTCAATCGCGTGGGGACAAGGCGTGACGACGTTTGCGACCGATCAAAGTTATTTGACGAAAACGCTTGGTCAGCTCGGACCGTTTGAATAGACTGTGACAAATGCGGGAAAAGAGCATATGATAGAGGTTGACTATACGGAAAGGGGTGTCGGGTATGGATGGTAAGAAACGCGCGGACATTCGCCCAGGACTCCACGTCCAGATCGTCCTGAAACAAGATCAGCGGAGCGGGAAGTTGACGAAAGGCGTCGTCAAAGACATTTTGACGAACTCGCCAAGTCACCCGCACGGCATTAAAGTACGCTTAAACGATGGACAGGTCGGTCGGGTAAAAGTGATCGAAGCTGGAGGTGAATAATATGAGTGAAAAGAAATTGAGTTTCCAAGAGGCGATGAAGCAAAAACTCGCCGAGAAGAAACAGAACGAAACGAAAGTGCCGACAGGACTTCGTGGGACGAAGCAAAAACCGTTGACGAACCAGTTGACGAAAAAGCCGAACAACCAGAAGAAACGGACCGGCGTATAAACCAAGCAGTTGCTCATGCGAGCGACTGTTTTTTTTGTTGGGGTCAATCAGGCGACGCGTCAATGAAATGGAGATCGTTGAAGTCATGCAGATGAAGCTTCTTTAAAAAAAGTGAAACCTTAAATCAAATAACGAAATAAAAATGATGATTTATTCATTCTTCCGAAATAGTATGTAAGCGCTTTAAGTGTCGGTTTTTCAGTCTTTTTGTCGTGTATCATGTGAATTTTTTGTGAACTCACCTATAAAAAAATTGTTGCTAATTGTCAGAATCTTTGTATAATTCAGAACTAAGACATCATAAAAAATCTTCAACTTAGATTTCCACAACAGGGAGGAACTTATTCATGGAAGCTGTACAAAACTTGTTACAAGGAAGCGTCGACTTTTTAAACAACATCTTATGGTCGTACGTGCTTATCGTCGGATTGATTGGGGCCGGGATTTACTTTACGGTCAAGACAAGGTTTATGCAGTTCCGCTACTTAAAAGAGATGTTCCGTGTCGTCACAGAAAAATCAGATGCCACAGATAGTAAGAGCATCAGCTCGGCGAAGTCGTTCTTCATCGGAGCGGCAACGCGAATCGGAACTGGTAACTTGGCCGGGGTCACGGTCGCGATCACACTCGGTGGACCGGGAGCAGTGTTCTGGATGTGGATCGTCGCCCTCGTCGGTGGCGCTACCGCGATGATCGAGAGCACGCTCGCTCAAGTGTATAAAGTAAAAGACGACGTCGCATACCGCGGCGGTCCAGCTTACTACATTGAAAAAGGGCTCAACAACCGCGTCCTTGGTATCATCTTTGCAGTATTGATCGCATTCACGTTCGGTCTTATCTTCAACTCGGTACAATCGAACACGATCGCAGCAGCGTTTGATAACGCGTTCGGTCTCGAAGCTGCAGTCGGTGGCGCTATCCTCGTCGTCTTGACAGGACTCGTCATCTTCGGTGGCGTCCGACGTGTCGCGAACTTCTCGGCAATCGTCGTACCGATCATGGCTGTCCTTTACTTGATCGTCGCTCTTTATGTCGTCGTCGTGAACATCACAGAAATGCCAGCCGTCCTCGGCATGATCTTCAAGAGCGCGTTCGGAATCGAGCAAGCGTTTGGCGGTTCGGTCGGTGCGGCTATCATGATGGGTGTCCGTCGTGGTCTCTTCTCGAACGAAGCTGGTATGGGTTCGGCACCGAACGCAGCAGCGGCAGCAGAAGTGTCACACCCGGCGAAACAAGGTTTCATGCAGACGCTCGGTGTGTTCTTGGATACGTTGATCGTCTGTACGGCGACAGCGGCTATCGTCCTCCTTTCGGACAGCTACGCGGCTGGTAACGGAGAAGGGATCGCACTCCTTCAAAACGCGTTGGCTGAGCAAATCGGTGCTTGGGCACCTGGCTTCATCGCTGTCAGTGTCCTCTTGTTCGCATTCAGCTCGATCGTCGGTAGCTACTACTACGGTGAGACGAACATCGAGTTCATCAAGAAGAGCAAAGGCGCTGTCTTCGGTTTCCGCCTTCTCACAATGGGCTTTGTCTTCCTCGGTTCGGTCGCGAGCCTTGGCTTCGTTTGGAGTCTCGCCGACTTGTTCATGGCCGGTATGACACTCATCAACTTGGTCGCCATCTCGCTTCTCGGCGGTGTTGCCTTCAAAGTACTTCGTGACTACGAAGAGCAACGGGCCCAAGGTCTCAACCCACGCTTCTCGGCCCGTAAGCTCGGCATCGAGAACACGGAATGTTGGGACGTCGACGAGGACGAAGTCGCAGAAGGTGCGGTTCAAATCGCCGCTGCCGATTCGTCAAAATAATCATTTACGCAACAACAGGGGCCCTGCATCGGGGCCCCTGTCTTTTTATGCGTTCTGGCGGAGCGTTTCCACGTTCGCTGTTCCAGGTTTTGCGTTCAAATGGAGGTACGTGCCGGCGACGAACAAGGCGCCCCCGACGATATTGCCGAGTGTGGCAAACAGTAGATTATAGAGTGCGAGCCCGATGTTGATGGCTTCAGACGGCACATAATAGAGGGCGAGCCCGAAGATACCCATGTTGGCGATCGAGTGCTCGAAACCGGCGGCGAAAAAGACGACGACCGGGAGCATCGTCAACATGATTTTGGCGACGTCGTTTTGCGTCTTGAGCGGCATGAAGATGGCGATACAGACGAGTACGTTACAAAGAATTCCTTTTAAGAAAATGGCGAGTGCGTCACCGCCCATCTTTTTAGCAGCAACGACTGCGAGCAAGTGGTCACTATTCATGTCACCCATGCTGTGGGCGCCGATGACGAGGGTTGTGAGCAACAGCGCGCCGACCAAGTTGCCGATCCAGCTGATGCCCCACACTTTGACAAGATCGCTCCATGCGACACGTCCACGCTTCGCACCGGTATACAAGTACATCGTGTTGCTCGTGAACAGCTCTCCGCCCATCCAGACGATGAAGACGAGTGCGACCGAGAAACTCATGCCGGCAAACAGCATCGTCCCTGGTACATCGATAAACATGTTTCCGACAGTAAATGCGAAGACGACGCCGATCCCGATCAAAAAACCGGCGACGAGCGAGCGAAGTGCGTATTGACCGAACGAGTGATGAAGCAGCGTCGCTTTTTTATGGGCGGCTTCTTCCATATAATCGATAACTTGTTTTTCCATTTGAATAAGACCTCCTTTAGACAACTTAAGTCTAGGAGGTCTTAAAAAAGTTTGCAATTGTTTTCACAAACTTTCGATAAGGGGATTTGTATCCGTTCACATCGTCGCCACGAGTTCGACTTTGATGCGATCCGGGTCTTCGAAATAGAGCGCGACGTAGTTCGGACCGCCCGCATACGGAAAACGGTCGGCGTACAGCTCATTGAAGCCGTAACGGGACAAGCGGCTGCGAAAAGATTCGAGTTGCTCCACCGATTCAGCGTGAAAGGCGAGGTGGTTCAGTCCTGTTCGCTTCCGATGGTACGAGGGTTCGAGGTATGCCGGTTCGGTTTGAACGAAGACGAGGTACGTCTCACCATGACGATAACTTTTTCCGTGTTCCCATTGTTGGTATACCGTATACCCAAGCTCTGTGAGGAGCCAGTCCCAAGCGATTAAACTTTTGTTCAGGTCAGAAACATAGAGCTCTACGTGGTGAAGCATGCGTCTCATCCTTCCGTCGGACGTTTCAAAAGCGGCCGTTTAGTATAATGGTATTATACAACGACTGCAGGGGGAACCATATGGACAACACGGGGCTTGTCTCGAACATATTGATCGCGGGAAAAACAGGCGTCGGCAAGAGCGCCTTCTTGAACTATATTTACGGACGTGACGTGGCCGAGTCACGGGCGGGCAGCCCGGTGACGGCAGAAGGCCTGCACGAATACGAGTATTACGATCTTGAACGCGGGATCTTGTTCCGCTTTTTTGATACGTGGGGGCTTGAAGCCGACCGGTCTGAAGAATGGCATGAAGCGGTCATCGCCGTCGTCAATAAGCGGGAAGGGGCACTCGACATCGCCGACTGGTTCCACACGATTTATTATTTGCTGTCAATCAACTCAGGTCGTGTCGAAACGTATGAGCTCGAGGCGATTTTGAAGCCACTTTATGCGAAAGAGAGCAACGTCACCATCATCTTGACGAACTATAATCCGGACAGCGAGATGAACGTGGAGAAAGCCGAGGCGATGGAAGACGTCTTGATGCGTGAACTTGGCATCAATCGTGACGCCATGATCCGGGTGAACAGTGTCGAGAAAAAGTTATTGAGCGGACAAGTCGTACCGACGCTCGGTTATGAGGCGGTCTGGCAGCGGAACCGAACGAACCTCTGGCAGGATGTCGAGCGGAAATTACCGCTCAACTTGACCCGGCATTTATTGGACGAGCTTGAAGCGTGGCGCGACCGGAGTTACCGTTCGGCTGAAAAAATTCGGATGATCACCCCGCAAGCGATGATCAGCTGGAAAGCGCGTCAAATCGAAAAAGATTTGGAGAGCACGCTCGAACAGGCCGCGCTCACGACAGAAGAAGCGATGGCGCAGGGGGTCCGTCATTACATTCAACTGATGGAGCGCTATCCGCTCGTCGGCAAACAAGCTGACGTCGGTTTCAAGACGCGCCGGGTCGAACTCGGCTTTGATTATTCATTTAAGCGGACGATTCGAAAGATGGTGCTCGGGATGATTCCGGGTATTCATTTCATTTACTGGGCGTTCAAGCGCCGGACGGCGGAGCGGGGCATCAAAAAAGCCATCGACCAACAGTATGAGACGGTCAGGCAAGCGATCGTTCAGGACGTGCAACGTGGATTCGAGAACGAGATGAAGCAGCTTGGGCGTACGCTCAAGCAATGAGGAGGAAGTCATATGGAGAAAAAAGTGCCATTTAATTTAGATACGTACGATTTGAAAGAGGAGTTAGGTCGCCTGCGGGGAGAAGTCAAAAAACCAAACATATTGATCGCCGGTGCGACCGGTTCTGGGAAGAGCTCGGTCGTCAACCATGTGTTCGGTCGCGATTTGACGAAAGTGGCGGCCGGCGAGCCGGTGACGCGTGGAATCCACCAGTTCATGAGTGATGACATCGCGATCGTCCTCTATGATAGTGAAGGGTACGAGATCGGAAGTGAGCGCCAACAGGCGTATGCCGACGAAGTCATCGGCTTCGTCGAACGGGCGCAGACAAAACCTGCGGCCGAGCAGATGCACCTCGTCTGGTACGCCATCAACGCCTCGATGAAACGGGTCACACCGCTCGATCGGACGCTGATCAAACAGTTGAACGACGTCACTTCGGTCGCAGTCTTATTGACGCAAATCGATCAAGTCGACATGGATGAATTGACGGCGCTGCGAAACGAATTGGCTGGAGTCGTACCGGAAGACGCAATTTTTCAGGTGAGTGTCGCCGGTGAGTTATTGAACGATGCTGAACTTCGGGACCACCTTGACTGGGAACGTCTCGTCACATGGTCGGTCGAACAGCTCGACCAGTCACTTCAAGAAGGATTGCTCATGGAGATTCATGCGGAGAGCGAAGCGATGCTCAAGCTGAAACGCAAGAAGGCGAACCGGATCATCTCGGGCTATGTCGCGAGTGCTGGGACGGCTGCTGCCGTGCCACTCCCGTTCGCGGATGCCATCGCGTTGACACCGATCCAAGTGACGATGAGCGTCCACTTGTTCCGTTATTGGGGCGTCAAGGCGAATGATGACATGTTGAAAACGTTGATTGGCAGCACGATCATCCCGCAAATCGGACGGACGCTTTCGAAGACGCTGTTGTTGAACGTCATGAAGTTCTTCCCGGGTGCGAACGCGGCGGCGAGCGTGATCAATGCGACAGTGGCATCAGGCATCACCTGGGCAATCGGTCTTGCTATCAATGAAGTCGCGTATCGCAATGCGATGGACTCTTCGAAGACGATCGAGCAACTGCTCAACAGTGACTTTAGTTCATTGTTCGATCAGTTCATAAAAGAGAATCCGATGTCGAAAGACAAATCGTGATTCGAAGTTTGTTACGATGAGAGAGAACAGGGGGAATGGATATGAAGAAACGAATTTACATCACACGACGTCTGCCAGAAGAAGCAGTGGCGCCGCTGCGAGACAAGTATGACGTCCGCATGTGGGACGAAGAGGCGGTGAGCGTACCGCGTGACGTCTTGTTGAAAGAAGCAGCATCGGCTCATGCGCTATGGACGATGCTCAGCGACACGATCGACCGCGAGTTGATCGAACAGGCGCCTGACCTCGCAGTCATCTCGAACTTGGCCGTCGGTTATAACAACATCGACATCGAAGCGGCAAAACAGCACGGCATCGTCGTGACGAACACACCGGACGTCTTGACCGAGACGACAGCGGACCTCGCGTTCGGACTCATGATGATGACCGGGCGCCGGCTCGGAGAGGCAGAACGTGACTTGCGGGCGGGGGAATGGAAATCGTGGACACCGATGGGCTACGTCGGGATGGACCTGTATCAGGCGAAGCTCGGGATTATCGGGATGGGACGCATCGGCGAGGCGGTCGCACGCCGGGCCCGCGGCTTTGACATGGACGTCTTGTACCATAACCGGACGCGTCGTCATGAATCGGAGTCGATGTACGGATTCGTCTACGCCGAACTCGATGACTTGCTCGAGCAGTCGGATTTCGTCGTCGTGCTCGCACCGCTCACCGAACAGACGCGTGGCATGATCGGCGCCGACCAGTTTGCCAAAATGAAAGACACGGCCGTCTTCATCAATGTCGCCCGCGGCGAGATCATTGATGAGTCGGCACTGTACGAGGCGTTGAAAGCCAAGCAAATTTGGGCAGCGGGGCTCGACGTGTTCGCGAAAGAACCGGTGGCGATGGACCATCCGCTCTTGACGCTTCCGAACGTCACGACGCTCCCGCATATCGGCAGCGCCACGATCAAGACGCGCCTCTCGATGATGGCGCTCAACCGAGAAGCCATCGTCAACGTACTTGAAGGGAAAGAACCAAAAAATCGATTGACGTAAAAAAAGAGGAACCTGACGTCATGTGTGAACTGAACCCTGAATGATAGACACTTGATAAAAAGTGCTCATTTGAACTGAACCAAAAAAGTTAGACACTAAATAATTTGTCAGGCGACTTCGAGAACCTGGGTCCGGTATTCCACCGGGCTCAGGTTTTTTAGTCGTTTCTTGATGCGACGATGATTGTAGTACTCGA
>NZ_SJUS01000032.1:0-36417 GCF_004337085.1 Exiguobacterium sp. SH5S13
CATCACCCTCTCAAAAGAAAAAACAGGATAAGGGCAAGGAAAAAGAGCGATTGTCCCGACTTGAGTCGGTCCAATCGCCCTTTTTTCTGTTCACGCTCGGATAGAGCGGAGGTTTTTCAGTGCCCTCCCGGTTGGGGAAGAAGTTTTTTTATCGTCCGATGTTTAGTGGAGCAAAAAACTAGGTAAGGCTAGTCAATAAAAGGACGAACCAAAAAACTCGGCCCAAGCGTCCCGTCTTCTCTAGGAAGTGTAGACACCGTGTACCGAGTTTCCCTCTTATTTCAATCGATCTAAGTTCTCAAGCATGATGCCCGTACCGTGCGCGACGCTAAGCGTCGGCTCGTCGGCGATCATGACTGGCAAACCGACTCGTTCAGCAACGAGCTGGTCGATGCCGTGAAGGAGCGATCCGCCACCTGTCATGATGATGCCGCGGTCGATGATGTCAGCTGCGAGTTCTGGCGGCGTCTGTTCGAGGACGCGCTTCGTCGCTTCGACGATCTCGTTCGCCGACTCGGCCATCGCTTCACGGAGTTCTTCTGACGTGATCGTTACTGTACGCGGAAGTCCACGCACCATGTCTCGGCCTCGGATATCCATCGTCTCGTTGCGTCCACCCGGGAATACGGTCGCGATCTCTTTTTTGATCTGCTCGGCCGTACGCTCACCGATGATGAGCTTGTGCTTGTCTTTGATGGCACGGAGAATATCCGTATCGAACCGGTCTCCGGCAATCTTGATCGTTTCACCGCAGACGATGTCGCCCATCGAGAGGATGGCGACGTCGGTCGTCCCGCCCCCGATATCGACGATCATATGTCCAACCGGTTTCCAGATGTCCATGCCCGAGCCGACAGCCGCCGCTTTCGGTTCCACGGCGAGGAAGACTTCTTTGGCGCCAGCTTTCTCAGCGGCCTCACGAATGGCTTTCGCCTCAACCGGTGTCACGTTGGCCGGTGTACAGATCAGCATCCGGATCCCGCCGAAGAAGCCACGGACTTGAATCTTCTCGACAAAGTGGCGAAGCATCGCTTCTGTCGTCGCGAAGTCGGCGATGACCCCGTCACGGAGTGGACGGATGGCAACGATGTCGCCAGGCGTACGCCCGACCATCTGATACGCTTCCGAACCAACGGCGAGTACTTTCCCTGTCGAACGCTTGATGGCCACGACTGAAGGCTCGTCGAGAACGATACCTCGGCCTTTCACGTGGATGACGACGTTTGCTGTTCCTAAATCAATCCCGATATCTTTTGAAAACATGGTGTGTAGGTTCCTCCGTTCGTTACTTCATTGAAAAGAGCGAGAAGAATCTCCTCGCTCCTATGAGTCTATTAATTAGTTGTTGACCATTTCTTCAGCGACTTCGACAGTTCCTTCGATTCGCTCGATATCGGCACCGAGTGCTTGAAGTTTCTTGTGGAAATCGACGTATCCGCGGTCGATATGGTATAAGTCACCGACACGAGTCTCCTCGTCGGCGATGAGTCCTGCGAGGACGAGCGCTGCCCCGGCACGAAGGTCTGTCGAAACGACTTCGGCACCTTGGAGGCGGACGCCACCTTTAATGATTGCTGAACGACCTTCAATCTTAATATCTGCGTTCATGCGGCGGAATTCTTCGACATGCATGAAGCGGTTTTCAAACACAGTCTCCGTAATGACTGACGTGCCGCCCGCTTTTAAGACGAGGGCCATCATTTGCGCTTGCATATCTGTCGGGAAACCAGGGTGTGGCATCGTCTTCAAGTCGATTGGCTTCAACACTTCTGGTCCAATGACACGCATACCTTCCGTCGTCTCTTCGAACTTGACGCCCATCTCTTCCATCTTCGAGATGAGTGGACGTAGGTGTTCGCGCTCAGCTCCGATGACTTCAATGTCGCTGGCTGTGATCGCAGCAGCGACGAGGAACGTGCCGGCTTCGATACGGTCCGGGATGATCGAATGCTCAGCACCATGCAACTTGTCTACGCCTTCGATGCGGATCGTTTCCGTTCCAGCACCGCGGACGTGAGCGCCCATACCGTTCAAGAAGTTCGCGAGGTCGACGATTTCCGGTTCTTTCGCAACGTTCTCGATAACAGTCGTTCCTTCAGCGAGAACCGCCGCCATCATGATGTTTTCTGTCGCACCGACCGATGGGAAGTCAAGATAAATCTTCGCACCTTTCAAGCGACCTTCAACCGATGCTTCGACGAAACCGTTGCCGATCACTGTCTTCGCGCCCATTGCTTCAAACCCTTTTAAGTGGAGGTCGATCGGACGTGATCCAATCGAACATCCACCTGGCATTGCGACACGCGCATGCCCAAGACGAGCAAGGAGAGGACCCATGACAAGGATTGAGGCACGCATTTTGCGAACGTACTCAAGCGGCGCCTCGTCTTTGATTGTGCCCGAGGCATCGACAGTGACTTCGTTGTTTGCTTCATCGAACGCGACCTCTGCACCGAGATGGCGAAGTACTTTATTAATCGTGTAAACATCAGCAAGACGTGGCACGTTTTGAAGTACCGATTTTCCTTCGCCTGCTAAAAGAGTGGCAACCAATGTTTTCAGTACGGCGTTTTTAGCTCCTTCAACACGCACAATACCTGACAATTTACGTCCTCCACGGACTACAATCAAATCCTTCATATCTCTCTTTGTCCTCCAGCTTCGTTGTTTTTTTATTTTATGCGTCGATATCCGTTTCCGGATGTGGTTATGTCGATTACTACGATGTTTTTTTAACGTGACGCCTCATCAGAAAAAAATAAAAATAAAATCATAATCTGTCCTGATGATTGGTCGTCATGTCAGACGAGTTTATCCTACATGATATACATATAGGAGTCGTTACAACAGGATTACAGTTTGTTAATGATTTGGAAAATCGACTGTAACGGTACGAGCGCCTGAGCTAATCGGATATACTCCAAGAAGAACTGGGCAATTAGAGAACCGAAGACGACGGCCACGAGGACACGCAAGACAGCGGCTTGCGGACTTCTCACTTGGTTGAGCACACTCTCCCATTTAACTGGCATGAGTGCCCACCAAGCGACGTAAATCGCTACGACATAGATGACGAGCGATAAAACGGTGTTTAACATCTTCAATTCCCCTTTTTTCGAAATTTTGTACCATTTTTAATCATAGCACGTTGCGACAGAGAAAAAAAGACTTAGCATGATGATGATCAATCGAATCGTCTCATCCTATCAGCTCACTCTCTTTAAATGAATCGCATACAAAAAGGACGTCATCGGCGCATAGCCTTTACTACAGTAATTAACGTCCCACCAAATTTTCAAACATTATTCCTTGTTTCCGTCCTGTGCGAGCGCCCAGCGGATCGCTTCGATATAGTAACGAGACCAATCTAGAGCCGTCTCGTCGACTGGCACAGTTAACTGCTCATACGCTTTTACCGATTCGAGCAGTTCATGCAACTTGTTCGGCTTACCGAGAAGTGCCTCTTTGACAACCGGTTTGACGGGGAGCTCGGCGATCAATGAATGCATCGTCTCGTCCAAAATGACGTCGAGTGAAGAGAAAATACCGGTGATGAACGCATCAAACGGAGCTACTCCCGGAATTGTCTCATCGGCAATCAACTCCATCATCTTCCCGCGGATGACGCTTTGCTTGATCAACTCTTTCGATTCAGACGTCTGCATCTCCCGAAGCAACATCAAATACGACCAACGCCGCATCTCATTAAGTCCGATGCGAGCAACGGCTTGTTCGATCGATTGAATCGTCGTGCGGCCCTTTTGATAGACCGTATTCACCGACCGGAGCATCTTGTAGGACAGATCGACACTTCGTTCGATTTGCCCGGCGATGCGGCGGAAGTTCGGTTCTGGTTTATCGAGCTCCTTCAGCACCTCGACGAGCGTATTACGGAGCGGATGGACTTCCGCCCCGTGAATGACTGTCGGGCGACTGAAGAAATAACCTTGGAACATTTTATAGCCAAGATCTTTGGCAATATCATATTCAAGCTTCGTCTCTATCTTTTCCGCAAGAAATTCAATCCGGTGCCCGAGCGCATCGATCAAGCGTTTCTGTTGATCGACCGGTGTCGCCTGATAATCGATTTTAATAATATCCGCAAGCCCGATCAACGGGCGGTATTTCTCTTCGAAGACAAAATCATCTAATGCGATTGTATAACCTTTCCGACGAAGTGATCGCAGGGCGGCAAGTACTTTCTCGGTCGGTTCGACGTGTTCAAGCACTTCGATGACGAGTGATTGCCGCGGCAATAATGAAGGCACTTCTCCTTCGATCAAGTTCTGTGGAAAGTTGATGAACGCCCGCGTCCCTTCGGTCAATTCCCGAAAATTAAAGACGAGGTAGGCGTTATGGATCACGTCGGCGGTCGCAAGCGCATCGTCGACGTGTTCGAACATATTTTTCTCGCTGCGGCGATACAACAGTTCGTAGCCGCAGACACGTAGTTTCTGGTCAAAGATCGGTTGACGCGCAACGTAAACTTTCATCCATTTATCTCCTTTTTGATAGTTCCCACCTATATTATCGGACAACCCGTTCTTTCGTTCCACTATTTGAACGCGAAAACCCTGATTCTTTCGACCTACGTTTTAATGACAGAAGCGGGTTCAATCGTCCAGTTCAAAATTGAGGAACAAAAAAATCCCCTCCCACTTAAACGTGAGAGAGGATGCTCATCATTCTTTAATATCGCGAATGCTCAAGCGGTTGACAGCTTTCTTGAGCGCCAGCTCCGCACGTCGGAATTCAGTATCCGAAATCTTCGAATCTTGAAGGCGACGTTCGGCGCGGAATTTCGCCGCAGAGGCGCGGTCGTAGTCAATCTTATCCGCCATTTCGGCCGTTTCAGCTAAGATCGTCACCATATCGGGACGAACTTCCATGAAACCGCCGCTGAGTGCGATCAGCGTGCGTCCACCATCTTCGTGGCGCAGTTTAAGGACCGAGACGTCGAGTGGCGTCACCATCGGGATGTGTTTCGGCAAGATACCGAGTTCACCTGTCACCGATTTGGCGACGACCATTCGTGCCTCGCCCTCGTAGGCTGCACCATCCGGGGTGACGACGTTGACGTGAAGAGTATTCATCGTCTAGTTTCCCCCTTCCGTGTAGGTCTTAGACCAACGTCTTCGCTTTTTCGATGACGTCTTCGATTGGACCAACGAGACGGAATGCGTCTTCTGGAAGATCATCGTGTTTACCATCGAGGATCTCTTTGAAGCCACGGACTGTCTCTTTAACTGGTACGTACGAACCTTGTTGGCCAGTGAACTGCTCAGCCACGTGGAAGTTTTGTGACAAGAAGAACTGAATCCGACGGGCACGGTGAACCGTGAGCTTATCGTCTTCAGACAACTCGTCCATACCGAGGATCGCGATGATATCTTGAAGCTCTTTGTAACGCTGAAGCGTCTGCTGGACGTTACGCGCGATTTCATAGTGCTCAGGTCCGACGATGTCAGGCGAGAGAGCACGTGAAGTCGATGCGAGCGGGTCAACGGCTGGGTAGATCCCCATCTCCGAGAGACGACGCTCAAGGTTGGTCGTTGCATCAAGGTGGGCGAACGTTGTCGCTGGAGCCGGGTCAGTATAGTCATCGGCTGGTACGTAAACCGCTTGGATCGATGTGACCGATCCTTTAGCTGTCGACGTGATCCGCTCTTGAAGCATACCCATTTCCGTCGCGAGTGTCGGCTGGTAACCTACGGCAGATGGCATCCGACCGAGAAGGGCCGATACTTCAGAACCTGCCTGTGTGAAACGGAAGATGTTATCGACGAAGAGAAGAACGTCTTGTCCTTGCTCATCGCGGAAGTATTCTGCCATCGTGAGACCCGTCAAGGCAACGCGTAGACGCGCGCCCGGCGGCTCGTTCATCTGACCGAATACCATCGCCGTCTGCTTGATAACGCCTGATTCCGTCATCTCGTGGAACAAGTCATTTCCTTCACGCGTACGCTCACCGACTCCTGCGAATACAGAAATCCCGCTGTGCTCTTGCGCGATGTTGTTGATGAGTTCCTGGATGAGGACGGTCTTACCTACACCGGCACCACCGAAGAGGCCGATTTTACCACCTTTGATGTACGGTGCGAGAAGGTCGACGACTTTGATCCCTGTTTCCAAGATCTCAACATTTGTCGACAATTCATCGAACGTAGGTGCGAGACGGTGAATCGGTGCCCGACGTGCAGTCGGTGAAAATTCTTTATCGTCGATTGGGTTACCAAGTACGTTGAAGACACGACCGAGCGTCTCTTCTCCGACTGGTACTGAAATCGGTGAACCTAAGTCAAGTACTTCCATGCCGCGGCGAACGCCGTCCGTTGAGTCCATCGCAATCGTACGGACCGTGTCATCCCCAAGGTGAATCGCCACCTCGAGCGTCAAG
The DNA here is from genome assembly GCF_004337085.1 of Exiguobacterium sp. SH5S13. Taxonomy (NCBI): domain Bacteria; kingdom Bacillati; phylum Bacillota; class Bacilli; order Caryophanales; genus Exiguobacterium; species Exiguobacterium sp. SH5S13. Next base: position 6,398 of record NZ_SJUS01000032.1, read on the forward strand.
TCGACACTGACATCTTGCGCCGTCTCTGCCACGTACGTGACTTTGAGGGCGTTGTAGATGTTCGGTAAGTGGTCCTCGAACTTAACGTCGATAACTGGGCCCATGACTGCGACTACGCGGCCTTTCATGCCGTATTCGTTCATCGTGTTAGCCTCCTACAATCTAGAGGGCGTGCGCTTATTCAAGCGCAGCCGCACCTCCGACAATCTCTGTGATTTCTTGTGTGATCGCCGCTTGGCGCGCGCGGTTGAACTTGAGCTTGAGTCCGCGGATGAGATCATCCGCATTGTCTGTCGCGTTCGCCATCGCCGTCATCCGAGCCGCGTGCTCCGATACTTTCGCATCGAGAAGCGCGCCGTAGATGAGCCCTTCCGCGTAACGCGGGAGGAGCGCTGCTAAGATCGTTTCTTCTTCTGGTTCGTATTCATACATCACATTAGATGCGGTCTGTTCGATATTCCCAAGCGGAAGCAGTCGATCCATCTTCACTTCTTGGCTGATGACAGAGATGAACGAGTTGAAGCAGAGCTTCAATTCATCGATCTCGCCTTCACTGAACGCGCCGACCGTCTGTTTGACGATCTCCGCGACTTCAATGAATGTTGGCTGGTCGTTAAGTCCTGTCATCGCACTGTACACCGGAATGTTACGTGTCTTGAAGAACTGAACGCCGACCTTCCCGATCACGTACAGACGGTACTCGTCTGTCGAATCGTGTTTGGCTTTCAACTCGCGGTACACGTCGCGAAGGACGCTGGCGTTGTATCCACCAGCAAGTCCGCGGTCCGACGTGATGACGATGTAGCCGGTCCGTTTGACAGGACGGACTTGAAGCATCGGGTGTGTTGCGCCTGAAGTACCGCCGGCAATCGACGAGATGACTTCTTGCAACTTGGTCATGTACGGCTTGAAGTTGGCGTTGCTCCCTTGAGCGCGGTTCAATTTCGAGGCCGACACCATGTTCATCGCTTTCGTGATTTGCTTCGTGCTTTGGGTCGAGGTGATCCGCATCTGGATCTCACGTAATGATGCCATTTCGATTCACCACCTTAATAGACGCTCGTCACCGGATTAAACCGATGGCGAGAACGTCTTTTTGAATTCCGCAATTGCATCGACCATCGCCTCGTCAGCAGGAAGGTTTCCTGTTTGACGGATTTCACGGCAGAGGTCCGCACGGTTTTGGTCGAGCCATGCGTTCATGTCTTTTTCGAAACGACGGATGTCTTCGACTGGGACGTCATCGAGATGACCTTTCGTGAGGGCGTAGATGATGAACACTTGCTTGTCGACCGAGAGCGGTGCGTTCAATTCTTGCTTCAAGACTTCAACCGTCCGTTGTCCACGGTTCAACTTCGCTTGTGTCGCTTTGTCGAGGTCTGACCCGAACTGGGCGAACGCCTCGAGCTCACGGTATGACGCGAGGTCAAGACGGAGCGTACCGGCAACTTTCTTCATCGCTTTCACTTGAGCCGCACCACCTACACGCGATACCGAGAGACCGGCGTTGATCGCGGGACGTACCCCTGAGAAGAAGAGGTCCGACTGAAGGAAGATTTGACCGTCTGTGATCGAGATAACGTTCGTCGGGATGTAAGCCGAGATATCCGACGCTTGTGTCTCGATGAACGGAAGAGCTGTCAGTGAGCCGCCACCGAGTTCGTCGTTCAACTTCGCCGCACGCTCAAGAAGGCGTGAGTGGAGGTAGAAGACGTCACCTGGGTAGGCTTCGCGGCCTGGAGGACGACGGAGAAGCAGCGAGAGCTCACGATAAGCTGCCGCTTGTTTCGAGAGATCATCATACACGACGAGGACGTGTCGTCCGCGGTCCATGAAGTACTCACCCATCGATACCCCTGCAAACGGCGCGAGGTAAAGAAGTGGGGCTGGCTGTGAAGCCGAAGCCGAAACGATGATTGTGTAATCGAGGGCACCATTTTTACGGAGCGTCTCAACTACGCCACGGACAGTTGATTCTTTCTGACCGATTGCGACGTAGATACAAACCATGTTTTCTTCTTTTTGGTTGATGATCGCATCGATTGCGACCGATGTCTTACCAGTTTGACGGTCACCGATGATGAGCTCACGCTGACCGCGACCGATTGGTACGAGGGCGTCAATCGCCTTGATCCCAGTTTGGAGCGGTTCGTGAACTGACTTACGGGCCATAACGCCGTAAGCTTTACGTTCGATCGGGTTGTATGTGTCCGTCACGATTGGTCCAAGACCGTCGATCGGTTGTCCGAGCGGGTTGACGACGCGTCCGAGGAGCGCATCACCGACTGGTACTTCCATGATGCGGCCCGTACGTTTAACCGAGTCGCCTTCTTTGATGCCTTTGTAGTCGCCGAGGATGATAATCCCGACGTTGCCTTCTTCTAAGTTTTGCGCCAAGCCCATTATGCCGTTTGAGAACTCTACGAGTTCTCCTGCCATAACGTTATCGAGTCCGAATGCACGAGCGATACCGTCACCTACTTGAATGACTGTACCTGTCTCACTAACTTCGATTTCAGAACCGTACGAAGCGATTCGCTCTTTTAGCAGGGCGCTGATTTCTTCAGCTTTGATCGTCATTGAATTCACCCCTATTTCTTACGCATTCAACAATTCACGCTCAAGGCGTGTTAGTTTAGTTTCGATTGTGTCATCATACGTCGTGTAACCGATCTGGACGCGAAGTCCACCGATAACCTGTTCATCGACGACGTTCTTCAATTGAAGCGTCTTGTTCATCTTCTGACCGAAGACGAGTTCAACTTCTTTCAGCTCTGCTGCCGACAACGGGTAAGCACTAATGACGAACCCTTCAGCGATGCCGCGGAAGTCGTTGATGTAATCTAAGACGTAACGCGGCAGCGCGCGAACTTCGCTCGCACGGTCGTTCTCGACCATGACGAGAAGTGTGTTAAGCACGATTTCTGTCATATCACCAAAGCTGTGTGTTAAAAGCTGTGCAAGCTCGCTGTCGCTGACTGCTGGATTCGTTAAGAGATCCACCAGTTCAGGCGTCGCGTGGAGCACTTCATCGAGCAGACGCACTTCCGCTTCGACTTGGTCGAGCGTGCCTTGCTCCCGCGCTAAGTCGAAGAGCGCTTTGGCATAGCGTTTTGCTAACGATATGTTCATCAGTTAGCGCCTTTCGCTTTAGACAGGAAGTCTGTGACGAGGGCACGTTGTTTCACTTCGTCGCCTTTAAGGTCTGACTGAAGGACGTGGCGTGCTGCCGAGAGCGCCTGTGTGACGACTTCGGTTTGAAGCGACTGTTTCGCGAGCTCGCGCTCACGCTCGATCGCTTTTCCAGCCTCGATCTTGATTTGTTCGGCTTCCAAACGCGCCTGCTCCACCAAGCGTGCTTGTTCGGCTTCTGCTTGACGACGGCTTGAGTCAAGCATCTCTTTTGATTCTGTACGTGCGGCGCTTAAAGCGTCACGTTGTTCGACGACATATGTCTCCGCGTCTTTGCGGCTCTTTTCAGCAAGCTCGATTTCGTTCGCTACATACTCTTCACGCTGTCTCATCATTCCAAGGAGTGGTCCCCAAGCAAATTTCTTCAACAGGGCCAAGAGTACGAGGAATGTGAAAAGTGTAAAGATCATATCCAGGATGCGGAGGCCTTCGCCACCGGCACCAGCTGCAATCATCATCGTATCCATGCATACCCTCCTCTTGACTAAATAAGTGAGGGAGGCTTGCTCCCTCGTTTGTTGTTCTCGTTAACTCGTAATCAAGAGTTGAGGAGAAGGAAACCGACAGCCACACCGATGATCGGGAGGGCCTCAACCAAACCGATACCGATGAACATCGTTTGACGAAGTTCGTTTTTAAGTTCTGGCTGACGTGCTTGTCCTTGTACTGTTCCGTATACGATGAGACCGTTACCGATACCAGCCGCGAGTGCTCCGAGACCGATAACGATTGCTGTTGCGAGAAGATTCATTTGTTCCATTGTGTATGTTCCTCCTAAAAGTTAAGTAAATAGTTTTTTTGTTCAACGCTTTGGCGAGGCCAACTTATCCGAATCAATGCTCGGCTGAAGCTTTATGCCCGATGTACACCATTGCAAGCGTCAGGAAAATGTAGGATTGGATAACCCCGATAAAGATTGAGAAACCTTGCCATAAAATCATCGGCAGGATTGCGAACACAGCACCAAGCGGGTTAAGTGCCCCTTGTGCGGTAATTGCGAGTCCCAAGATGATGGTAATCATGATTTCACCGGCAAAGATGTTACCGTAAAGACGCAGACCGAGCGTCAAGGTGTTCGCGAACTCCTCGATGAGCTTGATCGGCAATAAGAACCAGACCGGCTTCACGAATTCCGCCGAATAGTGCTTGAAACCGTGTAGCTTCACGCCGTAATAGTGTGACATTGCAACGACGAGTGTCGACAATGCCAATGTGACGTAAGGATCGGCCGTCGGTGAGTTGAACCATAGATAGTGACCGGAAATGACGTTGAACGGCAGACCCATCAAGTTCGAAATCAGAATGAACAAAATCAACGTCATCCCAAACCCGATAAAGCGGCCTCCTGTCTTCCAATCCATCGCACTCGAGATAATCCCGCGTACGAATTCCGCGAAGAATTCCATCAAGTTCTGCTTACCTGTCGGCTTCATGGCCAAGCGTCGTGTTCCCCAAACGGCGAACGCAAAGACGAGCAGTGATGCGATTAGCACCGTAATGACGTTCGTCCAGCTCCCATATAACGTATAGTCTCCAAGTTGTAGAGAATATGTGGGAAACTCATGACCCATTAGTATTCACCTCTTTTCCTGCTGAGCTGGGCAAGTGTGAACTCGCCAAATTGTATGATGTGGCCGGCGATTAGACCAGTTACCACTGCAATCAGCGATACTCGATCCTCATAGAAGAGACCGACTATCACGGCTAACGCACCGACTGCCATTCTTGAAACAGTCCCGTGCGATTTCGGGCGTCGCCCATGTTCGATCACGTCAAACATCCGAATGACGCTGCGATTCTGCATATGTAGAATGATCAGACTGGCGACCCCACCCAGGAACAAGCCGAGAAATACCGGTTTGTACACAGGGACGATGAGCGCTCCGACGAGGAGAATGGCGAACCATCCGACAAACCACTTCGTATAGCGTTTCATCAACTCTTGCTGTGCTTTTCTGTCTGCTTGCACTTGTTGTAGTTCCGTTTGTTCTAGCTTCATTCGTCCTCTCCTGTCATTAAACTCCGAAGGGTGAGTACGAGCGCGGTGATCCCGATAAACATTCCGAGAAACACCGACACATTCCAACCAAACGTGCCCCAAAATTCACGTCTCGCTCCATATTGGCCGACGAGATAACCGATGACGATCGGTCCGGCGAGCGCGGTCGAGATTTGTGAGGCGAGCGTGGCGTAGGATAGGTAACGATTGTCTTTTTTCGTCATCCTAGTCCCCCTTTCTAACTGGCAGCCAGCACTTCATCTTCTTCGATTTACACTCGCATGACTATCAAAAGTCACACAAGTTCAGAGTACTGGAAATAGCATAAGAAGTCAATTGATTTCACAATTATAAAAGCGCTTTAAACCGAGTCATATCAAGGCTTTTACGCACTTCACAAACTAAATTAAAATCACTAAATTTTAAATAAGTGTGAAAAAACAGTGAAATAAAAATGTTGACTTTGTAATATTTCACAAACCGAATCAGATGAGGAATAGTTCAGTTATACATCCGCGTATTGGAAAATACAACGTAAACCGCCCCACGTTCACAAAAGGTTTTAAAACGGACGCTGATTTCGTATTGAAATCGTTTTCATTATCCTGTATCAGTATACCGATTATCTTTTTGCCGTGTCGAGCGATTCCGACAATTTTGCAGTGATGAATCTCACATCGCCATTCCCAAGCACGCATCGGCTGAAAACCCAACGCTAGCACCAGTTGGAATGGCTACGTTCAAGATATAAGTGCCATCAATAAATGTATCAATTTCGCGACTTATAAACCGACGCCCGCATTATAAGTGTTATGATTGGCTCTTAACACCGTTTAAATCGCAAGGGATATTCCCCTGTTTCACAAAATGTTAAACACTTTCTCTGGAAATAACGTTTAAAATCTTTCAACAATGGGGAAATAAGGTTATGTAAAAATAATTATTGAAAAGGGTGAATGCATGATTGAGTTTAAAAACGTGATGAAGTCCTTCAAAAACACAACAGTGTTGAAGGAAATGAATCTCACCATTAACAAAGGAGAGCTCGTCGTCTTTATCGGCCCCTCCGGCTGTGGTAAAACGACGTCGCTTAAAATGATTAACCGCTTGGTCGAGCCGACGGAAGGAACCATTATCGTCGACGGTCAAGACACACGGAAAATGGATCCGATTCAACTACGACGCCAAATGGGCTACGTCATTCAACAGACGGGCCTATTCCCGCATATGACGATTCGTGAGAATATCCAGCTGATTGCCAGCCTCGAAGGACAAGCTGAACAGGATATGGACGCTCGAACCGAGCAACTGCTTCGAATGGTCGGCCTCGAACCCGAGCAGTTCATCGATCGCTATCCGAGTGAATTGAGCGGTGGTCAGCAACAACGCATCGGCTTCGTCCGCGCCCTCATGAACGATCCCAAGGTCATCTTGATGGACGAGCCGTTCAGTGCCCTCGACCCCGTAACACGTAGCGATCTCCAAGAAGAGCTGTTCAACCTGCAAGAGGAAGTCAAGAAAACGATTGTGTTCGTCACCCACGATATGGATGAGGCGATCAAATTAGCTGATCGTATTTGTATCATGCGCGACGGGGAAATCGTCCAGTTCGATACACCGGAACAGATTCTTCGTAATCCAAAAGATGCGTACGTCGAATCATTCATTGGCAAAAACCGGATTTGGAACAGCCCTGAATTCATCAAAGCGAAAGACATCATGATCACCGACCCAGTCTCAATCAGCGGGAAACGCACTGTCTTGCAGGCGATTGAAATCATGCGCTCACGCAAAGTCGACAGTTTGCTTATCACAGACCGGGAGCAGGTTCTACAAGGTCTCATTAAATTGAAAGACGTCCACGGGATCCAAGATAAGACAAAACGACTCGAGGAAGTCATGAACGTGAACTATGCTTTCGTCTCAAGCGAAGATTCATTGCTCGACATTTTAGATGTTATGAACACGAGTGATCAAGGCTATCTTCCGGTCGTCACCGGGGCGACGCTAAATGGACTCATCACACGCAGCAGTTTGCTTTCCGTCCTCAGTGAGCAATTCATGCAAGAGGAGGAAACGCTATGAATACAATCCAATCATTTTTAAATTACTTTGCGAGCAACACCGACCAAATCGGTACATTGCTCTTTGAGCACTTACAACTGACCGTCTTCGCCGTCTCGCTTGCGGTAATCATTGGCGTACCGCTCGGTATTCTAATTTTACGGATGCCGCGATTCGCTAAACCGGTTCTCGGTCTGACGAGTGTCGTCCAGGCTGTACCGAGTCTCGCCCTGCTCGGTTTTCTCATTCCGTTTATCGGGATCGGGTCTACCCCGGCCATCATCATGGTCGTCTTGTACTCACTTCTCCCGATTGTGAAGAACACGTACACGGGTTTGTCGAGTATTCCAGGTGACACGCTCGAGTCCGCTAAAGGAATCGGTCTCACTGACCGTCAAATCCTAAGCAAGATTCAACTTCCGCTCGCACTCCCGATCATCATGGCCGGGATTCGGATTTCAGCGGTTACAGCCGTCGGTCTCATGACAATCTCGGCATTCGTCGGAGCCGGCGGTCTAGGGTATCTTGTCTTTGCAGGCATCCAGACAGTCGACAACAACCAGATTCTAGCAGGTGCGATTCCGGCCGGCCTACTTGCGCTCTTGATCGACTTCATCGTCAGTCGTATTGAGTATAAAGTCGCCCCGAACGGAATCGTTCTTGCAGACGGCCGCGTGAAGAAAAAAAAGCATCGTTCCGCAAAGAACGTGAACAAACCGCTCATCATAATTGCGACAACGTTCATCGTGCTTCTCGCCGTTTCGATCTTCGCCTTCACCCGTGAAGACGATACGATTGTCGTCGGCTCGAAAAACTATACTGAACAGCTAATTCTCGGCAATATGGTCGCCGATTTAATTGAAGACAAAACCGACCTCGAAGTGAAACGTCAACTCAATCTCGGTGGCACACAAGTTGCGTTTAATGCGCTTCGTACCGGCGAGATTGACACGTATATCGAGTACACGGGCACGCTCTACGTCGATGTCTTAAAACAAGAAGTCGAGAACGATCCAGAAGTCGTCTACGAAAAAGTCCAGTCGCAGGTCCAGGAACGTTTTGACATTCGTACGCTCGACCCAATCGGCTTCAACAATACGTATGCTATCGCCGTCAAACAAGAAGCTGTAGACAAGTATAATCTAACTACCGTGTCTGATCTCGCCGCAGTGAGTGACGAGCTCATCTTCGGTCCCACGATCGAATTCTCGAACCGGGAAGACGGCTATCTCGGGTTAAAAGAAGCTTATCCGTTTAATTTCCAAGACGTGAAGCCCGTTGATGGCGGACTTCGTTATACGGCACTTATGAACGATGAGAGTGACGCCATCGACAGCTTCTCGACTGACGGTTTATTAAAGCGATTTGAACTTGTCGTCCTTGAAGACGATAAAAAGTTTTTCCCGCCTTACTACGCCGTACCAATCGTCAGTGAAGAAACGCTCACAGAACATCCTGAGCTCGCCACCGTATTGAACTTACTCAGTGGAAAAATCACGGATGAAACCATGCAAGAGTTGAACTACCTCGCCGACGTCGAAAAACAACGTCCTGAGAAAGTGGCTCGTGATTTCCTCGTCTCTGAAGGTTTAATCGAAGAATAAAGACAGAAATCCCGCCCCTCGAAAAGGGCGGGATTTTGTCTGTCCGTTTGGTGATCACTTCCGTCGTTTTCGACGCCTCGAATCGAACGGCCTACATCGCTTTCCCCATCGAAACGCGGTTGCGCCCGCTTTGCTTCGCCTGATAGAGCGCTCGGTCAGCCGCCTCGATCAAATCAGACTTCTCGACGTCCAGTCCCGGGATGTGTTCTGCGACGCCGATGCTGACGCTCACTTTACGAAGCGGCTGATACGCTTCGTGCAGAATGTTCAGCTTAAGAACCGCTTGGCGAATCCGCTCCGCGACTTCTTTTGACTGACGGGCATGGTGTGGCCGAAGTAACACCGCGAACTCCTCGCCGCCATAGCGGGCGACCATCCCATTTTCCCCGACCGCTTTATCCACGGCGTGTGCGACCCGTTCGAGACAGGCGTCTCCCGCCAAATGACCGTACGTATCGTTATACAGTTTGAACGCATCGATATCGAGCAGGAGGAGCGCGACGTCCGTACCTGATTCTTCCGCCTCATCCCAAAGCCGCTCGAGCTTTTCATCGAAGGCACGACGATTCCAAACGCCGGTCAAGGCGTCATGAAGCGACCGATAAATCAGCGCCTGCTTGCTGCGCTCGAGCCGAAACGTGTGCACGAATGCGAGCAACAAGAGGATGGCGATCGCGACGACGATGACAATCACCCACGTAGCCGAATTTGAGGCACTGACACTTCGCTGTGACGCCTCTTGAATGATCTTGTCGATGTCTTCCCGGATGTCGGCGTCAACGTCTCGGAATTGATTGATGTAATCGATCCCGCTATAGCGCCGCGAATTCGCTTCCACAATTTTACCCGCACCGACGAGGTCAAGCTGTGACTCATAAAATATCTCCATCTCATTAATGAGCGGAAGCGCCTCTCCTTGAATGATTTCCTGCATAATCGGATGGCGGTGGTCAAGCTCGTGGATGACTTGAATCGTCTCAGCAAGAGCATACTTCGTCTCATTATATTGTCGGAGCGACAACATATCTTGATTATATGTATAGCCACGGACCGATAACTCTTGATCGAGCAGGAGCGCGAACAGTTCAGACGCCGCGTTCGCGATCGGGATCGCCTCTTCGACGATACGCTCGTTCTGCCGCTCGATATTTTGGAAAGCGCTGTAGCTCCATAGACTCGTCAAAAACAGCGCTAATAACGCAATCAACAGGTAGGCTTGCAAAAGTGACAGTTTAGGCCTCATGGTCGTTCTCTTCCTCATTTCAACAGATGACATTCACTTCTGTCTTCACTATCGGCTGTTGCTTCGATTTTCTCAACTATTTTGGATCGGTTTTGACAGATTGAGCGCACAAAAAAGGAGGATCCGACTGGAACCTCCTTCCGTCTTGCTTATTTTGTTCCGAACAAACGGTCACCTGCATCACCGAGTCCTGGCACGATGTAGCCATGTTCGTTCAACTTCTCGTCGAGTGCGGCGAGATAGATTTCAACGTCTGGGTGCTCGGCTTGAACGCGTTCGACGCCTTCTGGTGCTGCGCAGAGACAAGCGAGTTTGATCGACTTCGCGCCGTGTTTTTTGAGGGCTGCGATGGCATCAGCTGCAGATCCGCCGGTCGCAAGCATCGGGTCGACGACGATGAAGTCACGCTCGGTAATATCTGTCGGCAACTTGAGATAGTATTCGTGCGGCTCGAGCGTCTCCGGGTCACGGTAAAGACCGATGTGACCGACTTTGACGTTCGGCATCATTTTGAGGAAGCCATCCACCATGCCGAGGCCTGCCCGTAAAATTGGGACGATTCCCAATTTCTTGCCGGCAATCATCTTTTGTGTCGATACCGAGACCGGTGTCTCAATCTCCACATCAGTAAGCGGAAGGTCGCGTGTAATTTCATATGCCATGAGTGAAGAAACCTCTTCTACGAGTTCACGGAACTGCTTCGTCCCCGTCTCTACTTTGCGCATAATCGTCATCTTGTGCTGAATCAATGGGTGATCATAAACGTGTACTTTTCCCATTTTGCTTCACTCCTCTCTAAATCTCTCTCGAGCATTGTACCCCAACTTCTCTTAGAAAGGTAGGGTCAACTTCCGTTTTTGAAGAGGTCAGACGAAACCCCAAGGGCCAGTTTGACACCTTGGGGTTGATCTGCCTTCTAGATTAGAATTTGAAGAAGTTCAAAAAGCCGGCTGTCTTGTGCTTTACTTTTGCACACATGTTGCCTTTAGCTTTTTCGTGCTTTACGAACTTGGCATGCTTAGCAGCATGTTTTTTCGCGTGCTTCTTCGCTTTCTTTTTCTCTTTTTTCAGTTCTTTTTTTGTTTTCTGCTTTGGCTCAGCTTGCTTCGAATCTTTTTGCTCGACTGGTTTCGTTGTCGTGCTCGTCGATGTAGCAGGCTTCGTCGGCGCTGTCGTCGGTTTTGGCGCAGTCGACGTTTCCGTTACTGGCTTCGTCGCTTCCGGTTTTGGCGCAGTCGACGTTTCTGTCGCTGGCTTCGTCGCTTCCGGTTTTGGCGCAGTCGACGTTTCCGTCGCTTCCGGTTTTGTTGCTGTTGACGTTTCCGTTACTGGCTTCGTCGCTTCCGGTTTTGGCGCAGTCGACGTTTCCGTTACTGGCTTCGTCGCTTCCGGTTTTGGCGCAGTCGACGTTTCCGTCGCTGGCTTCGTCGCTTCCGGTTTTGGCGCAGTCGACGTTTCCGTCGCTGGCTTCGTCGCTTCCGGTTTTGTTGCTGTTGACGTCTCTGTCGTCGGTGCTACTACGACAGGTGCCGGAGTTGGTGCAGTGTCTTTCGTCCGTGTCACAAGACCTGCGTTCCAGTTCACGTAAGCGTCTGCTTCGTGGAAGTGGATAAACTTCGAGTCAGCGGCAAGTTTGTGGCTTTCCGCACTTTGACGCGTCGAGATCGTGAGCGTTTTGACCGAATGTTTCGTGTCGACTGCTTGAAGTTTTTTGATCATGTTTTGTGACCAGGCGTCGCTTTTGATCGTGTCAGCGTTGAAGCTCTCCCACATGATGCCATCGACGTAAGGTGCTGTCGACGTTTCGAGTGTGTCAAAGCCCCAGTTTTGGACCATAGCGATGCTGCCGTAACGGGCACGCGCTTCTTTCAAGAAGTTGACGAGACCGTCACGTTGCTGCTTGAGCACGGTCGGGTTGTTCAAATGTTCGTTGTCGATATCGCCGACCGTATCCATGAACACGCCATCGATCCCTTTAGCGATGACTTGGTTTTGGATTTCCGTGAGCAAGAGCCCTTGGAAGTGCGGTGAAGCGATGTTCGTCAAGTAAGAATCCCATTCCGGGTAGTGGACACGTTGTCCGTTACGCGTGAAGAAATCACCTGACTGAAGTTTTGACATGAGACCGGTGTTCCACGTCGCGACTTCCATGACACTAATATAACCGAGTACTTTCGTACCGCGTGACTTGATCTGTTCAACTTGAGCTTTTGTATAATGAAGCGGCTCGATGATGACGAGATCATAGTTTTGCATATCTTTGATGATCGTTTCGGTCGGGTGACCATAATACACTTGATAGTTCTTCACACCGTCGAGTGGGTTCATCGTTTGCGCCCCCGTTTTTGACATGTTCAGACTAACAATTAACAACACTACCGTTAGAGACATAATAAACTTTTTCAATTTCAATACCTATTCCTCTCCTGATGACTGACAAAACTTGGTGACGGACAATGATGGTTGAATTGAGATGTGTCTCTCCGTTCCCCCTTTTCTTCATAATTTGATGACGAGAAGGTTAGTGCTGTGTGTTTTATAGATGTATCGGATTCATGTATGTAATGTTGAACCTTCGCAAAAAAAATTATAGGATAGTTTTCCAGCAAAATATAGTGTCAATTTGACGACAAAAAACCGCTTCATGACATAATCTTGTCATAAAGCGGGTAATATATCTAGTTCAGCTATTATATCGAATCGATCGATTCAACAATTCCTCGAGCCGCATCAGGTCGATGGCGTACGTTTGTTTCGTCGTCAGGTCGATGAGGTGGACACGTTGATTCCCAGGCTCGACCCAAACCTCGAAATGTTGCTCTTGCAAGTGTTCGTACAAGGAGAGTGTCCCGTGTTGGACGGCTGCTTCTGACTTGGTTCCGCCTGTCACATGCGTCAGTAGTTTGAACAGCTCTTGCGTATTCGGCCCATCGAGATATGACGTCTCCCCATTCGTTTCGTACGTGGCGAGTTTCGTCTTCACCGAACGAGCGGATGAACTCATCAGCTTCGTGGTCATCGGCCGTCTGACACTGCCCCACACTTCGATGACCGCGTCATATTGTTTAGACAATGTGAGCGAGGTGACGTCGCTTACGTCTTCAATCGGCTGTTCAGAAAGCACGACTCGTTTCAACAGTTGGCGTTTTGAATGATCGAGCGTGAACGCATCAGTTGTCGAATCGGTATATACATACTTTCCGGTGAAGGCGCTCGGAAGAACGGTGCGGGCCCATGACGATTCCGTACCCATCTGTAGCGCGACCCTACCATCCGCTAACTTCGTAAGGAAAGCGTATCCGTCATTCTTCCCGCTCTCGAATACGAACAGCCCCGGTTCGATCGTCCGGTCGAGCGTCCGTCCGTTCCGCATCACCTCATACGTCACGTACAACGAACCGCTGTCCGGCGTCTGATAGCGGAATGTCGATCCCGGGACGATTGTTTCATGCGCTTGATTGATCCGGAACAAGTTGACAATTTTTGCGACATCAGGCTCCGGATAAAACGTGACCGTCTCTCCGATGTCGACCTCGACTAGTTCACTCGAGACGAGCGATTCGAATTCGTGGACGGGTTCGATTTGGAACGTCCGCTCGATTTGTTCGTGGCTGTTCGCACAAGACAAATAACGGTCGTCGCCGCTCACCCAATACTTAATCGTCTGGCTACCGAGCTCTGCATAAAGCGGATGACGGAACGTCACTTCAGCCACCTCGCCCCGGCGTGACGGGAGCCGTTCCGTCGTTTGTTGTCGACAATACGCCAGCAGTCGCTTCTCTGTTTCCGGTAAAACGCGAACCTGCTCATCTTGATTCGTCGCGTATGCTTCGAGCGGGCGTAACGCGAGGGCGTTCATTTCTTCTTTTGACCCGCAGCCGCTGAGGTAACAGAGGGCGAGCAGGGCAGTCCAACTCAGTCTCATCACTCGTCTCCCCTCTCCCTACATCGTCGTTATCTGTATTATGTTATATCGACATAAATTCCCTCTCCATCATATCATAAGATACGAATCGATTATGTTTGCAGAAATATTACGAATCAAAAACGGGTGCCTCCAGCGGGCACCCGTTCGTTCATCAATTGTCGTCATCACGACCGTCGTCACTATCAACGCTATCGTCTGCGCTGTCACGGTCATCATCACGTTCGATCTCTTTGACTTGCTCTTGCATGTTCAATTCAAGTTTGACGCGATCACCGGCTGTTGGCATCTCATCATCGACTTCATAGCGCGCGGCGAGTGGGTACGTCACTTGCTTCCCGTCACGCTCAATGACGACGTCTCGAGCTGAGAGGCTGACGAAACTACCGTAAATATCGAAGTCGTCGCTCTCCCGGTCGACTTCTTTCACTTCATTGTTTTGATTGAACTCGAGTTTGACACGGTCACCGGCTTTCGGGGTGTCGTCATCGATCTCGTGGCGTGCCGCAAGTGGGTACGTCGATTCTTTTCCGCTGAAGCTGATCGTCACGTCCTGATCTGACAAGCTGACGAGCGTCCCGTATAGTTCATAGTCGTCATCGTCGACCGAACGGACGGGCACGTCACTTGAAGATGAGTTCGATTCGGAAGTAGCGGCAGCTTCCTTCGCAGCGTCGTCTTTCGCGTCGTCGGTTCCACTATTGGCACTATCAATGGCGCGTGGGATGATGACCGTATCCGTCTTGTCGTTCGCGACATACAACCCGATCCCCGCGACAGCGAGTACGGCCAGGCCGACCCCTAAAATCCACCCAAGTAATTTCATAATGTTTCCTCCTCGTTCCATGTGCTGTTCCGTCTCTACACCTTCATCATAGAACGTTGACGTTAGAGCACCACGAGGATTTCATTAGAAAATGATGAGTGCCTGAGAAACTTTCCTCATTTCGTGACGAAAAATACGCTCCCGTCCGGCGCGTTCGCGTAACTTCCAACCTTCCAGCCGTTCAAATCGGCGACTTCTTTGGCGATGGCCAGCCCGAGACCGCTGCCGCTCCGGTCGCGCGCTTCATCAAGCCGATAGAACCGGTCGAACAACCGCGCACGCGCCTCCTCGGTCAGAGTCGTCCCATGGTCGCGCACCTCAATCCGATTTGGTGTCATCGTCACGCTCGTGTCGGTCGCGTACTTCAAGCTGTTATCGATGAAGATGACAATCAATCGTTGCAACGAGTCGCGATGTCCCGTCCAACTCCCTGCCGCTTCGATCGGGACGTGGTTTCCGTGCGACCGTTCGAATCGTTCCTCGAGTTGGAGCGCGAGGTCGCTCAAATCGATCTGTTCGACTTCGATGTCCTCTAAAGCAGCGAAGCGGCTCAGTTCGAGCATCGGTTCAATCAAGTCCTCCCGCATCTGTCTCGACTCGGTCAAAATATGGTCGATCGCCTCGTCGCGTACGACGGGGTCATGTTGACCCCAACGTCTGAGCAACTTGGCGTACCCTTCGATGACGGTGAGCGGGGTTTTGAGTTCATGTGAAACATCCGCGACGAAACGGCGTTGTTGCTCCATCGACCCTTCGACACGGGCAATCATCTGATTGAATCCGGTCGCGAGCGTCGACACCTCATCTTGATTCGGACCGACGTCAATCGTCTCGAGCGTCCCCGACTCCGTGATCCGGCCCATCGTCATCTCGAGCCGCCGGAGCGGATCGAGTCCTTGGCGCACGATCCATAAACTGCCGACGAACGTCATCGCCACCGCGATCAGGAAAATGATGAGGAAGATCGTCGCGAGCGTCTGTAACGTCTCACTTACCGCCGCGTCTTGAAAGGCAAAACCGAGACCGTTCGACGTGGCGATGACGAACCAGTCATCGATCAGTGCCGGCTCTCCAAAATTGATGGGAAAACTCAAACCGTCTGCCGCTCGTCCGCCGATGATGCCCCAATCGCCATTGCTCTGCCGCTCGAGGACGATACTGTCCTCATGCAGTGACAGCACGGCCTGACGGTTCCGCTCATCCTCCTCGAGCAGACTGAGCGCTTGACGGAGCACGTCATAGCGGGCGTCGACAATTTGCTGACGCGAGACGACCCAGGCGACCCCGAACGACGTGATGAGCAAAAACAGCATGAACCCGGCCATCGCGAGGGCGATCTTCGTCCGTAATTTCATACTCACTCACCACGCTTCAGCATGTAGCCGACGCCTCGTACCGTCTGAATCCAAGAACCTCCGAGTTTCTTCCGTAAGTAACGCACGTAGACGTCGACGACGTTCGTGTCCCCATAATAGTCGAAACCCCAGACGTGCTCGACGAGTTGGTCGCGCGTGAGCACGCGTTCCGGATGCTCGAGCAAATAGACGATCAAATCGAATTCACGACGAGTCAACTCGACTTTCTGTCCCTCGCACGTCACCTCATGCCGGTTAACGTCGACCGTGAGTCCCTCATAGGACAAAACACGTTCAGTCGCATCGACATGGACGTGCTGGCGCATCCGCAAAAACGCACGGATCCGGGCAAGCAGCTCCTCCATCTCGAACGGCTTTGTGATGTAATCATCCGCCCCAAGGTCGAGCCCGCTCACTTTATCGTACCGGTCGCCCCGCGCCGTCACCATCAAGACCGGGAGCAACGGTTGTTCTTCCTTCACCCGACGGACGACCTCGAGCCCGCTCATTTGTGGAAGCATCACGTCTAAAAGCATCAAGTCGACGCCCCCGGCGAGCGCTCGTTCAAGCCCGCTGCGTCCGTCGTGGGTGACCTCGACTTGATAACCGGCGTGCACCAGTTCAAGTTCAAGCAGTCTGGCAATTTTGGCATCGTCTTCTACGACGAGGATTGTCGGCATATAGTTCATCCTTTCTTGAAAAAAAGCGCCGAGCAGTCCGCCCGACGCATCCTTATTCTGTTCCCGGATTCATCAGTCGAAAAACGGACGAACCGCTTCTGGAATCGCCTGTTCGACGCGCAGCTCGATCGAGTCGCTGAAGCGTTCAAACGAGGATTCGATTCCCTCCGCTTGGAACGACACGTCAGTACCGAATTGAACGATTTGATCGAGCCAGGCGTTCCCGGTCAGCGTGAAAATCAAAAATCCTGCCACTCCCGCTGCCATCAACGTGAGTGCGAGAGCCCCGATGATAGCGCCTTTCATGAATCGGGCGAATTTACCTGTTGTACTATGTTGCATGTGCCTCTCCCCCTACTTCTTTTTCTTTACTGTACGGGAGCGGGTTGAGAAACGTTGGTGAACCAGATTAGAATTTGATGAGAAAAAGGTTGCGGCATGGCCGCAACCTCATTCATCTTCCAGTACCGATTTCGCAATCGGTGCCCAATATGTGCCTTCCATCGCGGCGACTTCGGCGAGCGTCGTCCGGTACGCTTCGTCCCCGGCCTTCTTCTCAGCGATGCCCTTCATCCACAGGACGTCTGTCTTGTAGCCCGATTCCGGGTACGTTTCGACGTACGCCGCATAATCCGAAACTTCCGCTTCCCCGAGCTTGTTGTCGACGAGGAGGCGATAGAAACCGACGGCCTGTTCTTGCCCGGCTTTCGGCGTGCCTTCGAGGAGGGCGTCCGCCTCTTTATAGCGTTTGTCTTGGACGAGCGTCTCGACATCCGCAAGCGGAATGACTTGCTGTGTCGGTGTCGCCGACGCTTCCTCTTCGACCGGCGTTTCTTCCGTCTGCAACGCCTCGTTCGCTTCCTCGAGACGGGCGACTTCTTGCTCGAGCTCTTCTAGCCGTTTGGCGAGCGCCTCGTCCTCGGTCACCGTCTCGACCCGTGGCGCGTCTTCAGCCACCGGTACGGCGGGTGGAGTCGCTTCAGGCCAAAACGCGAGGGCGACAAGCGCCAACGCGACGACAGCCGGTAGTCCGAGCCACTTCTTATCCCATTTAAAGGCGGTACGCCATGGCGAGAGGTCCGCATGCTGCATGACGGCTGGCGACAACGAACGAAAGCGGCGCTTGGCCGCCTTCTTTCCGTTTGCTTTCATTTCGAGGGCGAGTCCGAGCCGATGGAAAGCCGCCGGCACTTTCATCCCGAGAAGCGGCACAATTCGTTCACTCGCCTCGACGTAATACCCATGGTCAAGGAGGGTCATCACGACGCCAAACTCGTTCGCGACGAGACGGAACGTCGGGTCATGCTCCCCTTTTCGGATGAGCCATTCCGTCATATCGACGAGCGGCAGTTCTGCAAGTTCCCGTTCTGCTAGTGTCCGTGCGTCCATTCGTCAGCCTCGTTCAGGATAGAGCGAGAATTTCGCCGTCAAGGCACGCACGTCTTCATGCGCCTCGGCGAGTACTGCTTCATCTTCATGGTTTGTCAGGACACGACCAATCAGACGGGCGACTTCACGCATATCGTCTTCTTTCAAACCGCGTGTCGTCATCGCTGCCGTCCCGAGACGGATCCCGCTCGTGACGAACGGTGACGCCGGGTCGAACGGGATCGTGTTCTTGTTGACCGTGATACCGGCCGCATCGAGCGCATGCTCGGCCGCTTTACCGGTAATGTCGATGCCACGAAGGTCGACGAGGAGGAGATGGTTGTCCGTACCGCCCGATACGATGCGGAGCCCTTCTTCTTCTAAACCTTGCGCGAGCACTTGCGCGTTTTTGATGACTTGCGCCTGATAGTCTTTAAACTCAGGTTGGAGCGCCTCTCCGAACGCCACCGCTTTCGCGGCGATGACGTGCATGAGCGGGCCGCCTTGAATACCAGGGAAGATCGACTTGTCGATCGCTTTGGCGAACTCTTCTTTACAAAGGATCATCCCGCCGCGCGGGCCGCGAAGCGTCTTGTGCGTCGTCGTCGTCACGAAGTGCGCGTGCTCGACCGGGTTCGGATGGAGTCCGGCCGCGACGAGTCCGGCGATGTGGGCCATATCGACCATGAGATAGGCGTCGACGCTGTCGGCGATTTCACGGAACTTGGCGAAATCGATCGTCCGCGGGTATGCTGACGCTCCGGCGACGATCAGTTTTGGTTTATGTTCTTTCGCGAGGGCGGCGACGACGTCATAGTCGATGTGTTCTGTGTCTTTGTCCACACCGTACTCGACGAAGTTGTACTGGACGCCCGAGAAGTTGACCGGACTTCCGTGCGTCAAATGGCCACCGTGCGACAAGTTCATGCCGAGCACCGTGTCGCCCGCTTCAAGCACCGTGAAGTAGACGGCCATGTTCGCTTGCGCACCCGAATGCGGCTGGACGTTGGCGTGTTCTGCACCGAACAGTTCCTTCGCCCGGTCGCGTGCCAAGTTTTCGGCCACGTCGACGAACTCACAACCACCGTAGTAACGGCGACCTGGGTAACCTTCGGCGTATTTGTTCGTGAGAACCCCGCCTTGCGCTTCCATGACCGCTTCTGAGACAAAGTTCTCCGAGGCGATCAGTTCAATGTTCTCCCGTTGACGGGCGAGCTCGTGTTGCATCGCTTCAAACAATTCCGCGTCCTGCACTTTCAACTTCGTCGTGTTTACCATGTTGAAACCCCCTCTGAATGTCTAAAAATCAACAACCCCATCGTACCATATGCTCGTTTTTTTGGGTATCGTCATAATCGGGCGTAAAGTTGGGTATGATATTGAAGAAGAACAGTAGAGGAGGATTATGATGATTGAGACGAGACAAGTGACGATCACCCCGTTCGAGCGCGAGCGGACGGTGCGGATTTATACGCCGAACGACTACGAGCTGACGGACAAACGCTATTCGGTGCTCTATATGCACGACGGACAGAACGCGTTCGACGACGCGGACGCGAGCTACAATATGAGCTGGCGCGTCGGGGAGTATTTGGACGCTTCAAAGCGCGACTTGATCGTCGTCGCCATCGATAGCGCACCGGGTGAGATGCGACTCGACGAATACGGCCCTTGGGAAAATCCGTTCGTCGGAGAAACGTTGTACGGCCGAGACATGACGTTAGGCGGCCAAGGATCGGCCTACATCGAATATGTCGCCCAAGAGCTGAAGCCGATGATTGACGCCGAATATCGGACGAAACCGGACGAGACCGGGATGATCGGCAGTTCGATGGGCGGCCTCATTTCAATTTATGCCGCTTGCGTCTATCCGGATGTCTTCCAACGCGTCGCTTCCCTGTCGTCAGCGTTCTGGTTCAACCAGACCGAACTCGAGCAGTTGATCGAGTCGAGTGATTTGACAGGTATCGAACGCCTATATATGGACGTCGGCCGTAAAGAAGTCGAGCAGCCGTCAGGGGACGGGCCGACGAACGAGATGTATCTCGAGTCGAGCGAGCGCGTCTACGCCTTGCTCCGCGACAAAGTCGATCACTTACGCTTCGAGGCAATCGAAGAGGGCGTACACAACGAGCTCGCCTGGCGCGAGCGTTTCCCGATGGTCGTCTCGTATCTGTTCAGTGAAGAGGTATAACGCAAAAGACAGCCGGTCGCTATGACCGGCTGTCTCTGTTATTTCGCTGGATAATGGGCCCGAGGGCCACCGATCAATTTCGGTCTCGTGACGGCGAACGTGACGTACGCCTCGCCGAGCTGTTTCGCCGATAACCGGACCGGGATCGCGACCGGCTTTAAATGCATGCCGATCAGCGTCGAGCCGATGTCGATCCCAGCGTCCGCTTGAATCGCTTCGACTACGCACGGCGCGTTGAGGCGCTCATACGCTTTCTCCGCCATCGCCCCACCCGCTGAGCGGACCGGGACGACAGTCACTTCGGTCAGACCGAACTGCTTCTGCGTCCGACGCTCGACGGTGAGGGCACGGTTAATGTGCTCGCACCCTTGAAACGCCAGATGGACGCCCGTCTTGTCGCGAAACGCGAGGAACGCTTCGATGAATTCCGACGCCACATCGATCGATCCGGCTTTCCCAATCGTCTTGCCGATGACTTCGCTCGTCGAACAGCCGATGACGAGGATTTTGTCCTCATCAAGCGGAAAGCGTTCGTGCAGCTCCAACAGCAGGTTCGAAAGTTCAGCTTTCATCGCGGTCACTTCGTTTCGTAAGCGCTCATTTTGTCGACACGGTTCGAGTGGCGTCCGCCCTCGAAGTCTGTATCGAGCCACGTTGCCACCAAGTCAATCGCGAGCCCGGGTCCGACGACACGCTCGCCCATCGTCATGATGTTCGAGTCGTTATGTTGACGTGTCGCCTTGGCGCTGAACGAGTCGTGAACGAGTGCTGCGCGGATCCCTTTAACTTTGTTCGCCGCGATGCCGATGCCGATGCCTGTGCCGCAAATCAAGATGCCGCGGTCGAACTCGCCGGCAGCGACAGCCTCAGCGACCGGGATGGCTACGTCTGGATAATCGATCGACTCGGCCGAGTGTGTCCCGAAATCTTTATACTCGTGTCCAAGCTCTTCTAATAAGCCGATAATGTCTTTCTTCAAGTTGAATCCGCCGTGGTCGGCGCCGATTGCAATTTTCATGTGTTCATTCCCCCGTCTTCTTTGGTAGGCGTCTCGGTGGTTTCGTCACCTTTGACCCGTCATTCGTCAATTTTAGCACAAGTCGATTGACGAGTGGTTCGAGTTCGTTTCGGACTTGGCGATAGACGTTCATCGAGCCTCCGAACGGGTCGTTAATGTCACGTTCGAGTCCGGTCACGAACTCATATAATGTGAACGTACGATCGGCCAAATCCGGATACGTATCCCGAATCTGTTCGCGGTGTGCCCGCGTCATCGTCAAAATGACGTCTGCCCAACGTCCGAGTACGTCATCGAACGTTTGCGTCACGTGTTCGAGTTCAATCCCTCGTTCACGTAATACTTGAAGAGCGTTTTCTGAGGCATCAAACCCTTGCATTGTCCGAACTCCAGCCGAACGAATATCAAATTCGTCGCCCGTCACTTTCGAGCGGAGCAGGGCCATCGCCATCGGGCTTCGGCATGTGTTCCCACTACATATGAATAATACGCGTTTCATTGACATCGCGTGATCCTCCTCATGTCCTTAAGCCTCTTCCTCTAGACGGATAATTTTCCCGCCTGCCGCTTTATACAAGCGATTATATACGGCAAGGGCGACTCCCGTCGGTTCAATCCGATTCACGTAAATCTCTTCTACATCTGTCTCATCGAATTTGCGCAACGCCTCGTAAAGTCGCTGGGCCGCCATCTCCATCGTGTCACCGAGAGAAAGCGTGACGTCAGCCGGGGTCGTCGCTTCATCAAATACGAGCGCGCCGATCCGTTTGCCCGCCGCCTGCCGCATCGTGATGGTACGGACGAGGTCATCGCGGCCGCCATCAACTAAATACAAAGGTGCGCTCGGGGCATAGTGGGTGTACTTCATTCCTGGTGATCGGGGCGCGGCCGCTTCATCACTTAAATTCGCATCGAGCGCGACTGGCCCGATGACGGCCTCGATCGCTTCTTTCGTCACGCCACCGGGACGCAAAATCGTCACCGGTTCCGTCGTGCAGTCGATCACAGTCGACTCGACGCCGATGCCTGTCGGTCCCCCATCCATAATACCCGCGATCCGACCGGTCAAATCATCGGCCACGTGCTCGGCCGATGTCGGTGACGGTCGTCCTGAACGGTTCGCACTCGGCGCCGCGAGACCGAGACCGGACGTGCG
This sequence comes from Exiguobacterium sp. SH5S13, assembly GCF_004337085.1. NCBI lineage: Bacteria > Bacillati > Bacillota > Bacilli > Caryophanales > Exiguobacterium > Exiguobacterium sp. SH5S13. The sequence continues at coordinate 29,022 of NZ_SJUS01000032.1, forward strand.
GATGAGTTCGAGTGCGGCCGGATGGTCCGGCATACGGAGGCCGATCGAGTCGAGTCCGGCCGTCACGAGTGACGACGCTCGACCGTTCGACGGTAAGATGATCGTCAAGGCACCGGGCCAAAACGCTTCCATCAAGCGTTTGGCTACCGGCGGGATGGTTTGCGCGAAATGTTCGGCCTGTTCGACCGTAGCCACGTGGACGATGAGCGGGTTGTCCGATGGTCTTCCTTTCGCCTCGAAAATCTTGCGGATGGCGATATCGTTCGTCGCATCCCCGGCGAGGCCGTACACCGTCTCTGTCGGAATCGCGATCACCTCGCCCATCTTCAAGAGACGAACCCCTTCCTCAACTTCTGTTGGCTTGATCCATTTCGTTTCCATGCGCAATCCCTTCCCTCACGGCGTAGACAATTCGGTCTTTACCGTTTATATCTTTTAAAATACCCGTTTCTGCTTCAGGATAACGTTCGGACAGGTACGATTTCACAACTTGTCCTTGATTATACCCGATTTCAAACGCAATCAATTGCCAATCGGCACGTAGCACGCGTGTTGAGTCCGCGATGATTTTCCGGTAGAACTCGAGACCGTCCGCCCCCCCGAATAATGCGAGGTGCGGTTCGTACCCTGCGACCGTTTCATCGAGCAGTTCATCAGCTTCGATGTAAGGCGGATTTGAGACGAGCACCCGAATCGAATTGTCGGCGACCGGGCCGAGGCAATCCCCTTCATGAAACGTCACACCGGCCCGAAGCACTTCCGCGTTACGTTTTGCCACCGCGATTGCTTCCCGGGAAATATCGACCGTTTGGACGCGGACACCAAGCTCGAGACTGAGCGTGATGGCGATCGCACCACTGCCCGTGCCGACGTCGACGATCGTATCGTCTTCAATCGGTCCAACGTGCTCGACGACCCATTCAATCAATTCTTCGGTCTCCGGCCGTGGGATAAGTACGTCCCGGTTCACTTCAAACGTCCGGCCATAAAATGGAGCGTAACCAATCAAATGTTGGACCGGCTCACCGGCAAGCAGTCGCTCGAGCCCGGACTCGAACGCAGTTGTTTCGTCGTCCGAGAGTTCTTCGGATAACCGAACGATCAGACCCGTCCGGTCGACGCCGAGCACATGCATGAGCCACCATTCGGCGGTCGATGGGTCACGCCCCGCGTCAACGAGCATGCGTTCCGCTTGTTTCAACCTTGCGGCAATCCGCATCACTCCATACCCTCCATCAAGCCGGCCTGATCTTCCATGACGAGCGCATCAATGATGTCTTCAAGCTCCCCGGCGAGCACCCGGTCGAGTTTTTGAAGCGTGAGGCCGATACGGTGGTCGGTCACGCGGCTTTGCGGGAAGTTATACGTCCGGATCCGCTCCGAACGGTCGCCCGTCCCGACGGCCGACTTCCGCTGCGCCGACAGTTCTTCGAGGTGTTCGCGCTGCATCTTGTCGTACAGGCGGGCCCGCAAGACTTTCATCGCCCGATCTTTATTTTTATGCTGTGATTTCTCGTCTTGGCATGACACGACGAGTCCTGACGGGATGTGTGTCAACCGCACGGCTGACTGGGTCGTGTTGACCGATTGACCACCCGGCCCTGACGACGTGAACGTGTCGACGCGGACGTCTTTCATATCGATATGCACTTCGACATCTTCCGCTTCCGGCAAGACCGCGACGGTGGCTGTCGACGTGTGGATCCGTCCGCCCGACTCCGTCGACGGGACGCGTTGCACACGGTGTGCCCCATTCTCGAATTTCAGTTTCGAGTAGGCACCGGCACCGTTGATCAAAAACGTCACTTCTTTAAAGCCGCCGAGTTCCGTATAGTTGGCGTCGATCAGCTCGGCTTTCCAGTTTTGACGCTCCGCGAATCGGGTGTACATCTTATACAAGTCGACCGCAAACAGTGCCGCCTCGTCGCCACCGGCTGCCCCGCGAATCTCGACGATGACGTTCTTGTCGTCGTTCGGGTCTTTCGGGATGAGCAGGACGCGCAGCTTCGCTTCGAGCGCTTTCACAACTGGTTCGAGCAGCGCCATCTCTTCTTTAGCGAGTTCGCGCATATCGGACTCGAGCGTTCGGTCTTCTAACATCGATTTCGCTTCTTTGTAGGCCGTACTCGTCTCTTTATAGCGTCGATACGCTTGTACCGTCTCCTCGAGTTGAGACTGTTCTTTTGAATATTGACGCAGTTTATTCGAGTCGCTGAGCACTTCCGGGTCAGCGAGCATCTCATTCAGTTGCATGTATCGTTCTTCTAAAACGCTTAAACGGTCAAACATCATGATCCGTCCTTTCTGTTCACCAAATCGTTCTCTTCATTATACCAAAAAACGAACCGAGCTAGCTCGGTTCGTCGACAAATTGAATACTTAGAGCGAACCGACAAAATCCTCAATCCGCTACTGTATGACGGATCGGGCGCGGTTTGTTCGGGACGTCATGGCAATGGCGGCAACGCGGTTCGTACGACTCAGCGGCACCGACTAAGATGACCGGGTCCTCAAAGCGAGCCGGTTCTCCGTTGATCAAGCGCTGCGTCCGAGACGCCGGGGCGCCGCATGACAGGCAGATCGCCTGCAGCTTCGTGACGAACTCGGCACGCGACAAGAGCTCCGGCATCATCGTGAACGGTTCGCCACGGAAGTCCATATCGAGTCCGGCGCAGATGACACGTTTGTCTTCTGACGCCAACTGCTCGATGACGTCGACGATCCCCTCATCAAAGAACTGCACCTCGTCGATGGCGATGACTTGCGTCTCTTCGCGCACCGCATCGTACACATCTTGACTCGTTCGAGTCGGGACGGCCACGACCGAGTTGCCGCTATGGGAGACGACGTTCTCTTCGTGGTAGCGGTCATCGATGGCCGGTTTGAACACTTGAACCGGGATCTTCCCATAGTGCGCCCGACGGACACGACGGATCAATTCCTCCGACTTCCCAGAAAACATACTGCCACAAATCACTTCAATCCAACCGTAACGGTTCGTCACATGCATCATTCTACTTCGCCCTCTCCATCGTTAATCGCTTTCCGATTATAACCATCTTTCAGTCATAGGAAAAGGGTTGACTTCTAACAAAAATCGGAGCGACATCATCCCGTCCCGATTTCTCTTCATTCTTCCGCTTCCTCTTCTTTTTTATAATCAATCAAGTTCAATTTGCGCGCGAGCGGTCGAATCGTCAGCCCGTGCAACGTCACCGAGGTAAAGACGAGTCCGATCGTGAGCGGTAGCATCTGTGACGCATCCTCAATCCCGAGACCGGCCACTTCCTCCGCGAAAAAACCTGCGACCGTCATCGCGACGATGCCGCGCGGGGCAATCCAACCGATAAATCCGCGTTCTCTGAGCGGAAGTCCCGCACCGGCCGTCGATACGTAAATCGCCAACGGACGAACAAGAAACAAGATGCCGGCAATCGTCAACAGCAATGGCCACTGGAAGATATTCAATAGTTCTTCACGCGACAGCGACGCCGTCAGCAAGATGAACACGGATGAGATCAGCAAGATCGAGATGTCTTCCTTGAACGACTGCAGTTCCTCGATGATCTGTTCATCGCGAAGTTTCGTGTTCGCCATCGTCATGCCCATCGCCGTCACGGCAAGGAGACCGACTTCATGCATCATGAACTCGCTCAAAGAGAATAAGATCAAGACGGCCGAAAGCGTCACCGAGGCGCGTAAGTAACGTGGAATCTTCTCACCTACGAACCAGCCCATCAAAACGTGACCGAACACGTAACCGAGACCGATACCGACGAGACATGCTCCCGCAAAGAGCAGTTGCATCCACAAGTCCATGCCTTCATAGACGATGTAGCCGATTCGAATCACGAACAAGCCGAGCAACGCGCCGACCGGATCGACAATGATCCCTTCCCACTTTAAGATGGCACCGACCCGATCTTTCAGATGGGCTTGCCTGAGCAACGGGATGACGACCGTCGGACCGGTGACGACGAATAGCGCTCCCATCGTCCAAGCGACGACCCAATGGAGACCTCCTACGTATTGAATCAACAGCGAAGCCCCGACGAACGACAACGTCACACCCGCTGTCACGATGCGGACGATCGAACGACGGAATTGGTTGATCTCGCTGAAATGAAGCCCTAAACTTCCTTCAAATAATATGATCGCGACCGCAAACGAAATGATCGGGCTGTACAAATCACCGAGCAACTCTCGCGGTTCAAACAAACCAAAGATTGGACCGGCCAGCACGCCGGCGACCGTCATGACGATAATCGCCGGAATTTGGTAGCGCCACGCCAACCATTGCGAGACGATCCCCACGCCAACCAACAGGCTAATGCTAATCAATATATACTCCATGGAAGCCCCCTCACGTCAGTCTTCCGTCTCTTTACCCTCGCTTGGACAACAAAAAACCGCCAAGGGCAATCCCTAGGCGGTGTGCATACAACTTGACGATTAACGTTGGTACTTCTTGTTGAAGCGCTCGATACGACCGTCCGCAGATGCGAATTTCTGGCGACCTGTGTAGAACGGGTGCGAATCAGAAGATACATCGACACGGATGAGTGGGTATTCGTTACCATCTTCCATCGTGATTGTTTCGTTAGAGTAACGAGTCGAACCACTGATGAATTTAAACTCAGTCGTTGAGTCCATGAATACGACTTTACGGTATTCTGGGTGGATTCCTTGTTTCATTGCTTTTCAACTCCTTCTGCCCTAAGTATTCTTTCAACCTAGAGAAAGTTCACTAGAATATAATAGCACCCGGCTCACGGATTTACAAGTCCGTTTTCGTTTTTTTCACCGGGCGGCGACTCTTTTTCTTATCGGCCTCGAGCGCCGCAAAAAAGTCGAGATTTGTTTGCGTCTCACGCACACGACGCAAGAACTGATCGACGAAGTCCGGCGACTCGTTCATCGTACGACGAATCGTCCAAAGCGAGTCGAGCTCGTCCTGGCCGAGGAGGAGTTCTTCTTTCCGCGTACCCGAACGACGGATATCGATGGCCGGGAAGATGCGGCGTTCCGCGAGCTTCCGGTCGAGGTGGAGCTCCATGTTGCCGGTCCCTTTGAACTCTTCATAGATGACGTCATCCATCCGCGAACCGGTATCGATGAGCGCCGTCCCGAGAATCGTCAAACTGCCGCCGTCCTCGATGTTACGGGCCGCCCCGAAGAATTTCTTCGGTTTGTGGAACGCTGCCGGGTCGATTCCGCCCGAGAGCGTACGCCCGCTCGGCGGGACGGACAGGTTATAGGCGCGCGTCAACCGAGTGATCGAGTCGAGCAAGATGACGACGTCTTTCTTATGTTCGACGAGGCGCATCGCCCGCTCTAGCACGAGCTCCGAGATGCGGGTGTGATTCTCCGGTGTCTCGTCAAACGTCGAATAGGCGACGTCTGCCCCCGGCACCGAACGTTGGATGTCCGTGACTTCTTCCGGACGTTCGTCGATCAATAAGATGATCAGTTCGACGTTCGGGTGGTTCGTCGTGATTGAATTGGCGACTTCTTTCAATAGAGACGTCTTCCCGGCTTTCGGTGGGGCGACAATCAAACCACGTTGTCCGAAGCCGACCGGTGCGATCATATCCATGACACGGACCGATAGATGGTTCGGCTCCGTCTCGAGCACCATTTGCTTTTCCGGATAGATCGGCGTGAGCGCAGGGAAATAGTCGCGGTTCCGGGTCGAATCAGTCGTTTCCCCGTTGACCGCCTCGACGCTCAAGAGCCCTTGGAAACGTTCATTTTCTTTCGGTTTCCGGACTTTCCCGGTGACGAGATCCCCGTTCCGCAAACTAAAGCGGCGAATCTGTGAAGCGGCGATATAGATGTCTTCGGACGATTGGGAGTAGTTGATCGGTCGGAGGAAACCGAAGCCACCTTCATTTTGTGACTGCGGGTTCGGAGGGATGATCTCAAGGACGCCTTCGAGGAAGTAGAGGTCCTTCGATTCGGCTTGCGATTTTAAAATTCGGAACATGAGTTCACGTTTCCGTGCTTCCCGATATTGAGGCACATTCACTTCTTTTGCGATTTCATACAATTCTTTTAACGTCTTCGTCTCTAGTTCACGAAGCGTATAGTTTTTAGCTGGTTCTGTACTTTGTGTCATTAACGTCACCTGTCTTTCTTGTGATTCTATATTTGAAAAGTAATTGTAAAGTTCTTATTCATCTAATCACAATTCGATCATGCCGTCACTTTATATAAATGGCTATATGACAGTCTATTCCCCTGATATTCAAATAATAACAACTTCTTCTTTCCTTATGTAACAAAAAGGTCTCTATACCTACATATTGTTTCAAATATGTTACAAGAAAACTATTTTTGACTTGTGATTGAAAAACGCCATCGGTCTTACGCATGATATAGTTTATTTGCACAGGAAACCGGGTAGCAAACTCACCTTGTGCTCAACTATCGTAAACACACATCGATCATATACACTCACAGGGTTTTATTTTAAAAAACGGAGGGAATTATATTATGTTGAAGCGTTTCGCATCTATCATCGTCGCCGCCACTATCGCTTTCTCGGGTCTTGCATTCACAACAGGTGAACAAGCAGAAGCAGCTACTGGAACATTCGCTTACTCGAAAGTCAACGGCTTGAACATTCGGACATCAGCATCACTCAGCTCGTCAGTCGTTACGAAGATGAATAAAGGTCAACGCTATACATACCTCGGTAAAGTTGGCTCGTTCTACAAGATCAACTACAAAGGGACTCACCGTTACATCTCAGCATCATCGACGTACACGTACTTGAAGCCGAACACGAAAACGGCTACTAAAGTGACAACGACTTCTTCTTCAAGCGCTCGTACGAAACTTGTCGCCGAGTCGAAGAAATACCTTGGCACACCGTACCGTTACGGCGGAACGACAACAGCTGGATTTGACTGCTCTGGTTACACAGGACATGTTTACAAGAAAGCGATCAACAAGTCGATCCCACGTGATTCACGCTCACAGTACTCAAGCTCGAAAAAATTGTCGAAGTCAGCGATTCAAGCAGGCGACCTCGTGTTCTTCTCACATAACGGCGGCACGATCCAACACGTCGGTATGGCAATCAGCAAGACACAAATGATCAACTCAGAAACAGGCGGCGTTAAATACGCGAGCTTCACATCAGGTTACTGGGCACCACGTTACGTCGGTGCTGGAACGTACCTCTAATTCAATAAAACCTCGAGGCTGGGACATAACTCAGTAGATTTATAAGAAAGAGGCCACCGGGAGCGACTTGTTCGCTAACGGTGGCCTCTTCTCATTTTTATGGGTTCGTTCACGCATTTCGGACTAAACAGATAGGGGCGACCTCTGATAAAGTTAAAGTGACCAAACCATAACTTTGGAGGTGCCCCTATGTACAAAAAGTATA